>CAYXDG010000061.1:0-21562 GCA_964463655.1 uncultured Dactylococcopsis sp. | reverse complement strand
CGCAACGTCTAGAAGAGGCGACTCAAAAAGGTATTGAACAAGGTATTGAACAAGGCATTGAACAAGGTATTGAACAAGGTATTGAACAAGGTATTGAGCTTGAGCAAAAACGATTAATCCGAAACCTGTTAAGTAAGGGTCTGACAATTGAGGAAATTGCGGAACTGACTGAACTTTCCTCGCAAGAGATTAATCGCTTAATCAGTGAAGAGCAGTAATTTGAGAGCGCGATCGGGATTTCAACTGGTAGAATTTAAAGCCAAGATTAGGCGATCGCGCTTTTTTCAGCAAACCCTAATTATGTTGTTGGGTTTCGCTACGCTGTACTCTGCGCCTACAGCTTTGCCCCGCGATCGCGCCTCGTGTCAAACTGAAAATCGCCCGAGGAAACCTCGGACGACTAGCTCCAGATTATACTTTTAAGTAAAATTAAGCGCGGTTGGGATTGCGAGTGGTTTTGTCACCCACTTTCTGGAATGCACCCCATTCGACTTGTTCTTCTAAGTCGGCTTCGACACCAGCGAAAACGTCGCGGTAGAGAGTTCGAGAGCCGTGCCAAATGTGACCGAAGAAGAAGAGTAGTGCAAAGACGGCGTGACCGAAGGTAAACCATCCGCGAGGGCTGGTGCGGAATACCCCGTCAGAGCCAAGGGTTGCGCGATCGAAGTCGAACACTTCACCCAGTTGGGCTTTCCGTGCATATTTCTTCACTTGCGTGGCGTTTTCAAAGGATTGTCCATCTAACGCACCGCCTAAGAAGCTCACGGTGACACCCATTTGCTCGATGCTGTATTTGGACTCAGCACGACGGAAGGGAATATCTGCGCGAACGACTCCATTTTCGTCTTCTAAGACGACAGGGAAGGTTTCAAAGAAGTTGGGAAGACGACGAACGGTGAGTTCGCGACCTTCTGCATCCTTAAATACGGGATGTCCTAACCATGCTTGGGCTAAGCCATCCCCTTGGTTCATGGGACCAACGCGGAATAAACCGCCTTTCGAGGGGTTATTGCCCACGTAGTCATAGAACGCGAGTTTTTCAGGGATTTGTGACCAAGCCTCAGAACGGCTATAGCCTTGGGCTATGTAGCTATCTACGCGGCGATCGATTTCTTCTTGGAAATAGCCTTGATCCCATTGATAACGAGTGGGTCCAAATAGCTCGATCGGGGTCGTTGCGCTACCATACCACATGGTTCCTGCAACCACGAACGCTGCAAAGAAAACCGCAGCAATACTGCTTGAGAGGACTGTCTCAATGTTCCCCATCCGTAAGGCTCGGTAAAGTCGTTGGGGAGGACGAACGGCTAGGTGGAAAATACCAGCAATAATACCGACGATTCCTGCTGCAATGTGGTGAGCGACCACACCGCCAGCATTAAATGGGTTGAAGCCTTGAGGCCCCCATTCAGGCGCGACTGGCTGCACGTGACCCGTCAGACCGTAGGGGTCAGAGACCCACATTCCAGGGCCAAATAAGCCTGTGAGGTGGAAAGCACCAAAGCCGAAGCAGAGGAGTCCCGATAAGAATAAGTGAATCCCAAACATTTTGGGAAGGTCAAGGGCGGGTTCGCCAGTACGGGGATCGTAGAATAAGTCTAAGTCCCAGTAAACCCAGTGCCAGCAAGCTGCTAAGAAGAGTAAGCCAGAAAGGACAATGTGCGCGATCGCTACCCCTTCAAAAGACCAGAAGCCGGGATCAATGGCAGTTTCTCCAGTGACACTCCAGCCACCCCAGGATTCTGTTACCCCTAAACGGGTCATGAAGGGTAACACAAACATCCCTTGTCGCCACATAGGATTTAAGACGGGATCGCTGGGATCGAACGTTGCTAATTCAAACAACGCCATTGAGCCAGCCCAACCTGCCACTAAAGCTGTGTGCATTAAATGGACGGAAATCAGCCGTCCTGGATCATTCAAAACAACTGTATGAACTCGATACCAAGGTAGTCCCATAGACTACGCTCCTCCTTTAATACGTGAGAACCAACGTTTACAAAAATTTTACATCATTATTTTTTACGCTGAACTGGCTTGTCATTTTGGGGATGACGGAACAAGTTCTGAAAAAATGGAAGATTATTACAAAATTGTAACTTTTGTTAGAGGAAGATTGCAATTACTTCGTCTAATTTTACAAACATCAGAATGCTCTGAGCAAGACGGAAACATTGACTAGCTAAGGCGATCGCCTTTTTTTATTCAATAAAAGAGTTTTTCTCCTGATTTTGAAAGTATTGATAGGCTTCACGGGAATATTGACGGATGAGTTCATTTGCGCGACGATCGTTGTGAGGTCGTTGAACTAGAATCGCAGCTAGATAACGTTTCCCACTGGGGCGATCAATCAGTCCCACATCCCCCACTAATGAGCCGATATCCCCTGTTTTATGAGCAATGGTCGCCCCCTCCCCTAACCCTTTAGGAAGGAGGGTTCTGGTGCGAGTTTCCCGCATAATCCGTAAGATTTGATCTCGCGATCGCCCTGAAACTAATTCTCCTTGATTCAATTTTGCGAATAATTCCACCAACTCTTCGGGAGTCGTGGTATTAGTTCCGTCTAAATCGGGCAAGGGATTGCGGATGCGGGTGTGTTCTAAGCCCCACTCTGCAAATAATTCATTTAAAGCCTCTTTTCCCCCTAAGCGTTTAATCAGCATATTGGTCGCTGTGTTATCGCTAATAATCATCATCTTAGCTGCCGTTTCGATGGCAATATATTGGCTTCCCAGGTCTTCATACTGCATATTTCCAGCCCCTCCTGCTCTGACATCAGCGCTCATGGTGAGACGTTCATCTAGCTGAAGATTTCCCTTATCCCAGGCTTGAAAAAAGGCGATTAAGATGGGAAATTTAATCATACTGGCTGCGGGAAAAATGGTCTCTCCCTGTAAGCTGACATATTCCCCGCTATCGAGATCAACAATAAAAGCGCCTGGTTTCAGGTTAGCCTGTTGGCTGGCGAGAGTTTGAAACTTTTCCTTGAGAGGGGTTGCTTCTCGCTTCAGGGGTAGCAGGGGAGGGGGTGACGTTGCTGTGGGGGTTTGAACTACCTGGGTGGGGGGAGAAGAGGATTGAGTTAAATATTTCTCTCGATCGAGGAAAGATAGAACTGTCCCCGCGATCGCACCGACTCCCACAGCTAGAATCATTAACCGTACCAAAAAGACAAAAGATAATTCGATCCCCGTGCGCGGTTTCGGAACTGACACAGGTATTTCTGGCTGTGGAAAGGGAATGACATTATCTCTGCGTCCTACCCGTTTTTGACGTTTCCGTGCTTGACGACGACGTTCTGAAAAATCCATCGTTGTTGAACCATAGCGCTCGTTCGGGAATTGTTTGCTTGCATTTTGCTGATTTTGAGCAGATTTTCGCCGAGCAGAAATACTTTTCGTCCGATACTTCCCATTGTTTTCTCTTGATTGATTTTCTCCGACCATAATCCGATTACTCCTCATTCACCACATTTTGAATCGCCCATTCGGTCTGTCTTAAGATTCCTCGCAAGAGGGCTAATTCTTCTGGAGTTAGATTAGCACGATTAAAAAGTTGACGAAACTTTTGCATCCGTGCGGTGGCAGTGTGGGGGTATAAAAAGCCGATTTTCAGCAAAACTTGTTCTAAATGTTGATAATATCCTTCTAGGGCTTCTAAGGTGGCTGTTTCTTGAGGAGATGCTTCTAAATGATCCGTTGAATCGATCGCCAGTTGCTGTAACTCGTAAGTACAAACACCCACCGCCATTGCTAAATTGAGAGAGGAATAATCAGAAGCGGTGGGGATACACAAGCAATGTTGAGCGTGAGTTAACTCCTCATTGGTTAAACCGCTATCTTCCCGTCCAAAAATCAGCGCCGAGGGGACTCCAATGAGCTTGGGAAGGACTTCTTTTGGCGGTTGTAAGGGGAGGGAAAGGGTGCGATCGCGTGCGGTGGTCGCTACGGCTTGTTGACAGCCTACCAGTGCTTCAGTAAGAGAGGAAACAATCTTAGCATTAGCTAAAACATCTTTTCCATGTACCGCCATTTGTTGTGCAGGGAAACTGTAGGGATCACATTGGGGATTAACAAGGATCAGTTGCTGAAAACCCATATTTTTCATTACCCTCGCGATCGAACCCACATTTAGCGCCCCAGCAGGTTCAACGATGACAATTCTGATCTGGTTTAAAGTTTGTTGATAGTTCATAGTTCAGAGTTCAGGGTGCTTCGCGCGTTGCTCCCCCCTACATGGTTCATTGTCCCCCGAAGAACAAATAACAAATCACTAAAATCGATAATTGTCTTGTCCTAACCAAAGACTAACTGGGACTGCGTTTCCCCCTTCATCCACTTTGACCTCTACCAGAAAAGACTGTTCTTGATTATTATTTTGTTGTAGCTGATTAATTTTTTGATTCATTTCTCCTCGTTGTTCTTCGGGAAAATAATAGCGCTCTAAGCCATAATTAATCCAAGGGAAATTTAATTCTCCTTTGATTGCGACTTGCTGAGCGTCCAAACTAACAGGACGTTCATGACGCACCGCGATCGCAGACCAAGGACGAGGAGGATTACCCTTCTTTGCTGGCTTGGGAGCTTGTAAAATCACATACAAGGTCGTTCCTCTTGGGGGTAACGGGTCATTTTCCTCTTGGGTTTGACGTACCACTGTTTCCCAACCTGAGAGGGTTTTGATGGTGTCTAAACGAGAGATATCATAACGCAAGGTTTGGGAATAACCTCGTAACAAATCATAAGGGTCAACAGGGACAGTTTGTAAAACCACTTTGCTTCCTGTCAAGTGAGTATAAATAGCTTGCGCGGGAATGCTACAAATCATCACTACCTGAAAACCAAGGGGCAGTAAGAAACGGAAAAGAGAATTTTTATTCATCAAGCATTTTCACGAAAAAACGAATATATTCCGATGTATGTATCTATTTTGATGGTAGAGAGTTTTTTTTGTGGATAACATAGGAACTAAAGAAGGATCGCTTGGGATGAGCAAGGAATTGCTGTTAATTTTATGGATATGCAGCTAATTAATATTGGATTTGGGAATATTGTTTGTGCGAATCGAGTGGTGGCGATTGTTAGCCCTGAATCAGCCCCCATTAAACGGGTTGTCACTGATGCACGCGATCGCGGTCAACTAATAGATGCGACTTATGGAAGGCGCACCCGCGCTGTTATCATCACTGACTCCAGTCATATTATTTTATCAGCGATTCAACCCGAAACGGTTGCACATCGCTTTGTTTTAAGTAAAGATAATCAAGCAGCCAGTAATTAATTGCTAAAACTTATGAATAGCGGTCAACTCATTGTCCTGACTGGACCTAGTGGTGCGGGAAAAGGGACATTAGTGAAGCGACTTCTTGCTCACTATCCAGAACTGAGTGTATCAACCTCAGCTACCACTCGTCCCCCTCGCGAGGGAGAAAAAGATGGAGAGGATTATTTCTTTTTATCTCGCTCTGAGTTTGAAAAAATGATTGCAATGGATGAATTTTTAGAGTGGGCTGAATATACTGGAAACTATTATGGTACACCCCGTCAAGCGGTAGAAGAGCGACTGCAAAACGGGGAAACCCTTCTTCTAGAAATTGAAGTTGTGGGAGCAAGGAAAGTGAAAGAAAGTTTCCCTGATGCGACCAGAATTTTTATTTTACCCCCTTCTCTTTCCACGTTAGAAGAACGTTTAGAGGGACGAGGAAAAGATAGCCCCACTGCGATCGCGCAGCGTTTAGATCAAGCCAAAACTGAAATCAAAGCAGCAACAGAATTTGATTATTCCATTGTTAATGATGACCTCGATCGCGCCCTCCTAGAACTAGAAAAAATCATCTTTAACAATTAATAATTAACAAAAATGTAGTCTATACAATATCCCCTCTTAAAAAGAGAAGCATCAATGATAAAACTCTCATTGTTAATTACTAACCCCTTTCCCAAAAAACTTAGGCGGTTCAGATAAGGTAAAAATGTCTTGATGCTGGGCGATCGCACGGCGAAGATAAACAGGGGTTTGCAATAAACCTAACAGGGTAATACCATCAATTAACTTTAACTCACCAGTTGTTTTTTCTGCTAGTAATTGATCAATTGTGTCAGGTTCGGGACGAGTTTCAAGGGGAGTATGAGAAGATAAAGTCAGACTCCAAGGTTCGCCATAAGTGGGAACATAAGTCGTATAGGAAATGTTATGTTCAAACACAGTTTTAAGTGTGTTAACGATTCTCGCGTGAGTGGGAATGTAAGGGGCTGCAACTGGCCCTGCTTGTAACACAAACTTACCATTGGGCGCTAACACGCGATCGACTTTTTCATAAAATTCTTTCGTGAATAACTTAAATGAGGGGCCCTCTTCAATGGGATCAGACAGATCGCTCATGACCACATCCCACTGTTCATCTGTATTATCTAACACTTCTAAGGCATCACCAATCACTAATTCAGTTCGAGGATCATCAAATGATCCTTGGTGCATTTCAGGTAAATACTGTTTACACGCTTCCACTACTTCCTCATCAATATCCACCATTTTGACCTTTTCCACGGTCTTCCACCGTAAAACTTCCCGAATGGTTGCACCTTCTCCCCCTCCTAAGACTAAAACCTTTTTTGGCGTTTGATGGGCAATCATGGCAGGATGAACTAATGCTTCATGATAGAGAAACTCATCGACCGTAGAAGATTGCCATTTTCCATCTAACACCAATCCTTTCCCATAAGACCCAGATTCGACAATATACATCTCTTGAAACGGTGTCTTTTTATAAGCAAAAACGGCGCTTACCCCATGTACATAAATATCCCAAGGGGTGATATATTCTGTTATCCAGAGATCGGCGTTTAACTCGCTACCTGCCATTCTTTACGCTCCTTCATTACTAATCATGCAGAATTCCTAAGTTATCATAATCTAGACCAACTTTGAAAAGAAAGGGAAAGTTAACTAACTGGTTAGTTTTTTCGGGAGTTGGTGCAGTGTCCCCTTTAATGGGTAGCCAAAGATCCAAAGATAAGGGAGGTTCGCTTGTTCATAAAGGTCTAGATTGGATGGATCATCCATGACAGAGACAGCTTTAATTCCCAAGGCTTGAAGTTTTGGTACTTCTTCAGGATTAGGTTTACGAATGCCAGCAAGTTGTTCTGGTATAACCCACCACAAGTGATCTTGAATTGATTCACGAGATTGTTGTTGCATTTGTTGATTTTCGATTCAAACGGTTAAGGTGACAGCATTTGATTTAGAATTCTTTTTAGAAAACCTGATCGCGCTGAGAGAAGAATCAGAAGCGATGCAAAGCGCGATCGTACTTTTGGCAGGAACAGTAGATTTTAGATTTATCTAGCACCTGTACGACTCATTTTAAAACCATAGACATAAATATCAGCAAAACCATAGCGTTGTTCCTTTGGTCGCCACTTCACCAGTCCAATTTCACTTAAAAGTTCAGCAAATTCATTAAACTTGGGGATTACTTCTTTAGCTGTATTTTGCCATACTTTTTCCAACTCTTCCTGATTTGGTAAAGCAGGAACACCCTCTAAAGCGTCGAAAAACGGACACAGATCAGGATATTCTTGTTTGATCGCCTCGCAACGTTCTTCTGAAGCCTTTTCTAACCCAATTTCCAAAGATTTACTCCGCAATAAACGATCAGTTGGAGACTGAATAGAACTTTTCCCTTTATAACTTAATTCTTGTTGTTGCGCTCCCTCTAATAAGACGCTTAAACTACGAGGGAAAGTAGTATTACTCGTATCTGTCAACCTTTCATAAACCCATCTTGATACATATTTTGCTTTATTTCCTCTTCGGCGACGATTCCCCCATAGTAACTCTAAAGCGCGTGCTAATGTTTCTTCATCAGCTTGATCTATATTTTCTATAGGTGACAAACGATCCACTAAATCTTTAAACTTTGACGATTGAATGGCTTGTCGCAGTGCTAATCGTAGAAAATCAATTCTTGTCCATTCCAGTAAAATATCACGTCCATTAAAGTGACTTTTGTTATCAAAATTAAGACGACCCCAAATATCTTCTCTCAAAAAAACCTTAAAGCGAATTGCTTTTAATTGACGCGCATCGCAAAACTGAATTAGTTGAAATAATCCCGCTAATGCTTCTTGTCTAACATTCCCTCTTTCTGGAAAATCTTCATCTAAATCATCATACAACAACCAAGTTACTTGCTGCCTTTGTTGATCATTGAAAAGTTGCAAAGCGTCTGCTGATAAAAGTTTTAATTTAGAATCGGTGGCTATTTGAATTAATGTTTGTGTATGTTCAGATTGCCAATTAGGTTTAGGAAGGTTTCTTAATAAATTGTGAAGATTTTGGAACTTATTTTTTGGGTTTGTTTTTTTTAAGTTCAAACAGTCGTTCTGAAATAGTTGCAGAACCAAATAACCTCGCCAACAGTCTTCCCAGTTTCCCCCATTTTCTTCTAATGATTGATGAATCGTCTCAAAATCAATTCGTGTTGGGCGACTATTCTGTGCTCTACCATGTCCTGAAAAAAAATTGATATTCTCTAACCGACTACGCGCTAATTGACGTGCGACTTCCTGATGCTTTAAGAAGAGCCAATAAAGCTGCGTTTTCCCTGTCCCTTTTCGCCCTCTAATTAAGCAACTTGTCTCATCTAAAAATCTCTCAAAATTAGCGGTCCGCTGAAACAGTCTTTTATAATCTTCTTGATTTTCATCTGCTGCATTTAAAGCAGCAAAAGTTAGGCTTTCTATAATTTGCCATCTTTGATTAGAGTCGAATAAGAAATCCTGAGTACGAATTTGATTTGTATCTGCATCAATTAGGTTAGCAACTTGATTATAATAATCCAATAAACCTTCTACAGGGTAGTAATTAGCCAGAGCTATACTGGGAAGGTAAGGAATAATTAAAGGTTCTGCTTCATTATTTTCATTACTTTCGTCTTCCTCAACTGGTTCGGGAATCTGCTGAGATAAGCGTTGCCAGAAATCTTTAACTTTATCTTTCGTAGTCTCGTTGAGATCAGGGAGGGGTGAGAAGACAAAATTGATAGATGATTTTCCTAAAGATTGAAGGGACTTTAAAAGAAGGTCAATCCCCTCCAAATTTTGTTCGTTGGGAAATAAAAAGATCATCGCTTGATCCGCCGCTTCTAGCAATGATAATGCACCCCATTCATTAATTCCTGTTCTTGAATCTACTAAGATGATATCAGGCTTTAGCTGGTTTTGAATTTCCTTTTTAAAAACTCCCCAAAGCGTTTCTCCAGTTTCTGTAATTGCAGTTGTCCGAATATCTTCAACCTTAGTAATATAATCAAGATTCAAAGTTCCTGCAGGAACAACAAATAGCCTTCCTGGTGCATCAGGAATTGCAACTTCACTAAAAATTTTTGTGATCGTAATTTCAGGTTTTACATCTTTTGGTAAGTAAGCGCATTCATAAAAATAATCAACAATTCCATAATCAGGAAGCGTTTCCAAATTAAAGGCTGTACTGAGACTTGGCGCTTCTAAATCTAAATCAACTGCTACAACTTTGTAACCGCGCTTTGCTAGAATCCAAGCAACATGAGTTAAAGCAGTTGTTCGCCCGACTCCGCCTTTATAAGAATAGAAAGTGACTGTTTGAGGAAGACTGGGTTGTTGCTCAGATTTTACCTGATGATGTTGGGGATTAGCAGCCCACATTGCTAAATCTTGCCAAGTTTGGATTTTTTGTCCGTTTGTCTTGGGTGGACGAGACAAGTTGAGAGATTGTGCTTCTTGAACTGTGTATAATGCAATAAAACCAGAGGATACTAAGAACTGATTGAGGATTGCTTGTAACTGTTCTTTTCGTTGCGATTGGGGTATCTCTTGCACGCGATCGCTGACAATGATTAAATTAACTAGACCAGACGTAGAGATATTCAAGTCCACCCACTCGCTGTTGGGATTGCTAACATATTCCTCAACCAGTTTTTCTTGTAATTCTAGTTGCCAACTTTTTTGCATTTCTATTTCCCTTAAAGTTGAGTTGCTTGCTCTTGTAGCCAACTTCTAAGACTGTTATAAGCTGACCACCATTTTTTATATTCAGCATCATCAGGGTTATTGCTAGAGTAACGCATCTCAATAAAATGTTGATTGTCGGGATTTTCAACAATAGTCATCCACTTGATAACCTCTCCAAAGCGCTGAGCCCGATGATACAAACGGTTATTTTGCCTCAAAGCGTTTTGTAAACTGTGTCCTGGATTATAAATTGTATGACCTGGATTATTCGAGTCAGTTTTCCATTCTTGGCTTGCTCCTCGGGGTAAAGAAGCCAGTATCATTGATTTTAGTAAGCATTCTACTGTACAGCCGCCAAAGTGCATTGCCGCCACTTTTCTGCCTAAATTAGAAAGAGCTTCAGTATCTTCATGTCTTTCCAAAGCAGCACCTTGATAGTCTTCCATGTCATGATCATAGTTACTTTTACCAATGGACATCTTAACCTGTTATAGTTTCTGTTTTAATGATGTTTTTTGTCGCTTTAGTGTTTAATCATATTTCTGAAGACTGCTGTTTTCCTGAAAACTTGAAACAAAACCAATCAGATAATTAGTAAATTGGGACGCAAATTTGCTAAAATCAAACACGCACAAACTATCAAAACAGTGGCTACTTCGGCGTTAAATCATCTCTATGGCAAATACCTACACGGTTGAAATTCATCACCAAGGTCAAACTTATACGATCGCAGTTCCTGAAGACCAAACGATCCTAGAAGTTGCACACAATGAAGGTCTTGATCTGCCAAGTTCTTGTACTGCAGGGGTTTGTACGACTTGTGCTGGACTAATCTTAGAAGGAGAAGTGGATCAAACGGATGGGATGGGAGTTTCTCCAGACTTACAAGGGAAAGGCTATGCTTTGTTATGTGTGGCTTATCCGAGATCAGACTTAAAGATTGAGTCGGAGAAAGAAGATGAGGTCTATACTCAACAATTCAAGCAACCTTAGTCCAAGTAAGCAAGAACAATGAACTAAAAACAATGAACGATCGCGCTTTCTTTCCTTCCTCTCGACAGTGGAAACAACTGATTAAGCTGATCAGTTTGTTTAGCTTATGTGTGGTTTTAATTATTGGCTGTAACAATCAACAGCAGACAACACCCCCTAACCAGTCTCCAGATCGTAGCACAACCCAACGGGTGAGAATTGGGACAACCCTGAAACCCCGCACTCTCGACCCCGCAGATAGCTACGAACTCGCTGGCTTAGGATTGATTTACAATCTCAGCGATCGCCTTTATACTTATCAGTTAGGCACAACTGAATTAGAACCGCAATTAGCGACAGAAATGCCCACTGTCAGCGAAGATGGCTTAACCTATACCATTTCCTTGCGCGAAGGGGTCATCTTTCATGATGGGACAGCTTTTAATGCCGAAGCGATGGCATTCTCATTAACTAGATTTATTGAAAACGGTGGCAAACCTTCCTTCCTCTTAGCAGACATCATTGAAAATGTTGAAGCAACGGGGGAATATGAACTCACCATCACGCTGAATCAACCCTTTGCTGCTTTTCCATCCTTACTGGCGTTTCCGGGTGCTTGTGCGGTGTCTCCTGAAGCCTATCAAATTGGCGCGGGAGAGTTTTTACCTAATACCTTTGTGGGAACAGGACGTTACCAGTTAACTGAGTTTACCAGCGATACGGTGCGTCTTGACCCCTTCCCCGATTATTGGGGAGACCAACCCGCTAACGAAGGGGTGGATATGCAGATTTATGCCAGTAATCCCGCGAACTTGTTTAATGCCTTTCGCACTGGTGGGGTTGATGTGGCCTATCAATCCTTTGACCCCAATCAGACCAAGAGTTTGAGAGAATCCGCCAGTGAGGGACAATGGCAAGAAATCGCCTCTGCTGGAACGGCAGTCAATTATTTAATGTTAAATACGCAAGCAGAAGCAGTGAATCAAGTCGCAGTCCGACAGGCGATCGCGCAAATGATAGATCGATCGCTGATCAACAAACGAGTGTTACAAGGACAAGCTGAACCCATTTATAGTCTCATTCCCACGGCGTTTACGGCGTATCAACCAACCTTCGAGAAAGAATATGGCGATGCTGATTTTGAAAAAGCTAAACAAAAATTACAGGAAGCTGGCTATTCTCAAAGTAATCCTGTCACCCTAGAAATCTGGCATCCTTCAGGGTCAACGATTCGATCGTTAGTAGCAAGCACGCTCAGCGCGATCGCAGAACAAGAATTAGAGGGTATTCTCATTATTGAACCACAAACCGTTGAATCCGCATCATTTTTTAGTAACATTAGCAAAGGCGTTTATCCCGCAGCGCTAATTGATTGGTATCCAGATTTTCTCGATGCTGATAACTACATTCATCCCTTTTTATCCTGTACTGAAGGCAGTGTGGAAACAGGCTGTCTGGAAGGGGGCGCAAACACCCAAGGATCATTTTATTATAATGAAAGAATGAATGAATTAATCGACCAACAACGGCGATCGCGTGATGCAGAAGAACGTCAGCAAATCTTTGCTGAAATCCAAGAAATCCTCGCCCGAGATGTTCCTTATATTCCCCTTTGGCAGACGATCGATTATGCGTTTGTTCAGGAAAATGTTAAAGGGGTTACGATTAATCCCAGCCAAAACTTTCCTTATTGGACAATTCAAAAATAGTAAATGTTGGGGTTCGCTACGCTTTACCAAACCTACCTTTGAGAATATGAGATAAAATTGTATAAATGCAATCGACAGCAAGTAAATGAGTTATTTAATTATTGGCGCAAGTCTTAACCCAGAAAGCCACAGCCAAATTTTAGCCCAACAAGCGCAACAATTATTACAAGCCCAAGAAAAGGACGCTCAATGGCTAGACTTACGAGAGTTCACCCTTCCTATGTGCGATGGCGGCACTGCTTATGGTGATCCCAATGTTTCTTCTTTAGCCGAATCAGTTTCTCAAGCGGATGGCATTTTGGTCGCTACCCCAATTTATAATTATGATGTCAATGCTGCCATTAAAAACTTTTTAGAATTGACTGGTAAATCTTGGCAAGAAAAAATTGTTGGCTTTCTCTGTGCTGCGGGTGGCCAAGGAAGTTATATGTCTGTCATGCCTTTTGCCAATAGTTTGATGTTAGACTTTCGTTGTTTGATTATTCCCCGCTTTGTTTATGCGACTTCTGATGCTTTTGCTGAGGGAACACTGGTGGATGAAAATATTAAAACTCGTCTCGCGGAGTTAGTCAATCGCCTTGTGGAAGTTAGTACGGCTTTAAATCATCAACCCGCTAATGTTTCTTAAATTTTAACTGAATCGTTTGGGCAGCGATCGCTTAAAGATACAAAAGGTTAATACAACTGACCTGAATGTTTTCTAGAGGGTTGGGAAGAAAAGGTTTCATCTTTTTGAACATAGCGAGGGAGTTGAACTTCAAAAGAAGACCCATGAGCAATAATGCTACGAACTGTAATTTTTCCGCCCATTAATGTCACTAAAGAATCAGTAATCGCCAGTCCTAATCCTGTTCCTGCATATTTTCGGGTTAAGGTTTGATCCACTTGGCAGAAGGCTTCAAAAATTTGCAATTTCTCTTCTTCTGTCATGCCAATTCCTGTGTCTTGAACAGTGATTTTTACCCAATCTTCTGGCAATTCGCTGACAATCACTTTGACCGATCCCTCTTCAGTAAATTTAATCGCGTTGGAGAGAAGATTAACAACAATTTGACGGAGACGGTTGCTATCGTTATGAATAAATGGGTTTTTTACGTCAGAAGTGAAGGTTAAACAGATGCCTTTTTCTTCAGCTAAAGACCGCAGTTCTTCGACAGTATTAGAAACAACAACTTTTAAATTACAGCGTTCGGGACGCAATTCTAAGCGCCCTGCTTCCATTTTAGACAGGTCAAGAATATCATTAATCAAAGAAAGCAAGGTTTTCCCATTACTTAAAATTCGTTCTAGCATCTGGCTATGTTGCGGTTTTAAATGATCCTTGACTTGTCGCAGCAGCAATTGAGAAAACCCAATAATCGCATTCATGGGGGTTCTTAATTCATGGGACATGGTAGCGATAAACTGCGATTTTAACCGCGTTGCTTCTAAGAGTTTGATGTTTTGTAATTTGATGTGTTTTTGTTGTTTTTCTAATTCTTTGTTTTGTTGGGCGAGGATTTTATTTTGTTGTTCGAGGCGTTCTTCTCCTTCTTCTAAACTTTTAATTAATCTCGCGTTTTCGATCGCGATCGCGGCTTGTTCTCCCACTGCTTTTAATAGTTTTTGATCTTCTTGATTAAATTCGCTACCAGTCGTTTTATGAGAGTTTCTATGCCAATTACCAACGGCTAAAATCCCTAAACGCCGAGATTGTGCTGACTCGATCGCGACTCCATAGATCAAATTCGGTAAATTTTCAAGCTGTTGATGATTATGATAAATTTGTGGTTTTCCCGTCTTAAAAACCGACTTCAAAACTCCTTGATCTAAGGAAAACACTTGCTTTAAATCGACCTTTTCCGTGCTGTCTCCTGCGACAACAGTTAGCATAACCTCTTGATGAGAATTATAAAGGGCAATTAAACAAACTTCTGCTTGCGCGATCGTATTATACGTCGCTTGCGCTATGACTTTTAATAATTCAGGTAAATTACTTAACCGTTGGTTTAATAAATTGGTTAATTGTTGAAGAGTTCGCAGTTGCTGTTCCTGTTCCTGTAAAATGCGAAAGGTGGTGCGTAAATTGTAAGTTGCTTCTTGGGCTTCTCGATACAAACGGGCATTTTCTATGGCTAGAGCAGCCCGTTGCGCTAAATCTTCTGCTAGGTTTAAATCTGCTTGAGTATAGTGTCTTCCAGACTCACTGGTAGCAAATAAAAGCGTCCCTAAAATTTCTTCTCCCACTGCAAGGGGAACACAAATATAAGAACGACAGTCTAGGGCTTCTAAGAGGCGTAAATGTTCATCATCTACTGCCATTTCGTAGTTTTTGGCAGCATTAACATGAAAACACGCATCTGAGGTATGACTCCGCAACACCGCAGCACCACATTGAGATTTTCCTTGATGATTGAGATAGGATTGCAATTGCCAGACTAAATTGGCTTTATTGGGGTTAACATGGGCGACCGCAATGCGTCTGAGGCTAGGAGGACTCCCATAGACCCCTTCTGGTTCTACCACATCGATCGCGCACCAATCTGCTAGACGGGGGACGGCGAGACGGGCTAAATTTTCTAAGGTTGTGCGATAGTCGAGGGAAGAAGACAACAGTTGACTGGCTTGTGCTAGAAACTGGCTGCGGACTTCATTTCGCTTGCGTTCAGTGATGTCAATTAGCACACCAGAGAGACGATAGGCTTCTCCGCGATAAGTCATTTGCGATTTCCCTCTGGCGATGCAGTAGCGATATTCTCCAGAGGAATGACGGACACGAAATTCAATTTCTAGCTGCGTTGCATGACCGCTAATACAGTTTTGGATACTGTTTTTCACCTCTGCGCGATCGCTGGGATGAATTTGGTCATAAAAGCGGTCTTTCTCAATTTCTCTCTCTCCAGAGGATAATCCAATCATTTCTAACAGGCGATCGTTGCAATAGACCACCTGCGATCGCACATTCCAATCCCAAATCCCCTCATTCGACCCTTCTAAGACTAGCCGATAGCGTTCTTCGCTTTCCCTGAGACGGGCGTTTGCTGCTTCTGCTTCTTTTTCCGCGCGATAGACACGAACGGCCCGATAGAGACTTTGGGAGAGGTTTTCGGGGCTAATCTCCTCTTTAGATAAATAATCGATCGCGCCCGCTTTCATTAAATCCACTGCGACTTGGTGATCCCCTTGTCCCGTTAAGACCACCAAGGGCAGTTTACTATGGTATTGGCGAATTTTCTGAATGAGACTTAAGCCATCCCCATCGGGGAGTCGATAGTCTAAAAAGACACATTCAACATCATCATGATGTTGTAAAGTTTCGATCGCCTCAGCACAATTTTCCGCACCAACGAGGGTTAACTCTTCTTCCATCCCCCTTTTCAGGGCGCGGTGTACCGCCATGCGATCTACTTCGTCATCTTCAATGAGTAACACTTTTACCATAGCTACTAACAGTTGAGATAGATGGTTGGCAGTTGACTGAGTTGCCAATACTCATCAATTACTGCGATCGTCTCCACAAATTTATCAAATGTCACGGGCTTGATGATGTAACCAGCAACATTAAACTTATACGCTTCTACCTTATCTCTATCTTCATCAGATGTGGTCAGAATAATGACAGAGGTTGCTTGTAGGGCTTGATCCCTCCGCAGTTCATGGAGAAATTCAATCCCTCCCATCTTAGGCATATTTAAGTCTAGCAAGACTAAACGATTGCAGGGGGGAATTTTTTGTTCCCCTTCTCCTCTTAACAAATTTAAGGCTTCAATCCCATTATTCGCCACAAATAATTTATGGTCTTGGAGGAGATTATTTTTTTTAAATGCACGTTGCACTGTCATCACATCGACTTCATCATCTTCTACTAATAAAATATTGAGTGGTTTTTTTGACATTTTGATCGTCGGCAGTAACGTCATGCTTTTTTACTGTAACAATGGCTACTTTTCCTTGACCTCTACTGAAAAATAGATTTGCTAACCTTGATCCCGCGCTTATCCTTTGGGCCAAGTGAAGGAAAACTGAGTGCCATTGCCAACTTCTGATTCTACTTTAATCGTTCCTCCTTTATCGTCAAGAATTTTTTTAATAATTGCTAAGCCAACCCCTGTATTTTCCACTGCGTCTCTGGCTTCCAAGGTTTGAAAGATTACAAAGATTTTATGATGAAATTTGGGGTCAATTCCAGGTCCATCATCTGTAATTATAAATTGATAGGCATTTGGGAATTCTTGGGAAGCAATGGTTATTTTTCCATCCGTGCGATTATGATGTTTTATGCCATTACTAATTAAATTTGTAAAGATTTGTTGAAGGGGCAGGGATTCTGTTTTAAAAGTTGGCATTGATGTTATTATTTGGATAGTAAACTCATCGGGAAATGAAAGAGACTCAATAATTTCTTGTAGCAGGGTTTCCACATTGACCATTTCAATCTGCGATCGCAGCCTGCCGACGCGAGAATATTCTAAAATCCCATTAATGAGCGCTTCCATCCGATGCACTCGTCCCCGCAATAAGTCCATTTGATGCTGGGTGTCGGGGTCTAATTTTCCTTCTAAGTCTTCTTCCATCCAACTGGAAAGGTTCGCGATCGCGCGCAGAGGAGCTTTTAAGTCATGGGAGACAATGTAAGCAAATTGGTCTAATTCCTGATTGCGTTTTTCTAAAGTTTGTGTCGTCCGTGCTAAATAAGAGTTGCTTTCTTCAATGCGATCGGTGTATTGAGACAGTTGATGGTCTAAACTAACAAATAAATAAATTGCCACGCCAGTCGCCCCCAACCCCACAAATAGCGCGATCCACTGCACTTGCGTCGTTAGATTACTCCAAGTTGCAACTTGTGCTTCTCGTTGCTGTTGGGTTTGTTCTTGTTCTTGAATAAACTGCGCGATCGCGCTTTCTAGGTTTTGAAATTGCCGTTCATTTTTTAAGAGTTGCTGATCGATCGCGATCGCTTTTTGGGTAATCGGTGTTCCTTGCTGACCAATCTCAATAGTGGTTTCTAAATGCTTAATTTGCCTCTGGGCTAAGGTTTCAATTGTTTCCACTTGGGCCTTTTGCGTAGAAGTTTCTTGAACTAACTGCTGTAACTGCTGACAATGTTCTTGAATCGTGGTTCGCGCCTGTTGATAATTATTTAAAAACTTCTCATTTTGAGTAGCACTAAACCCGCGCACCTCCGCCTCAGCCCGTTGTAATCCCACTAACAACTGATTGGCAGCCTTAAGGATGCTTTGTGTTTTTTGCTCTTGCACACGAGCGCTGCTAGTCTGGGAACGCAGAAAGGCAATCATTAAAATGGCAGTCAATAAACAAATCACAGGTAAGGCAATAATCATCGCACCACGCCAGCGCAAATTCAAAATAAATAACTGTTTCCATCGGCGAGACATTTGTGTCATATTGATCTGCGACTTTGCCAAAAATTAAATACACTAGAAATAAAGCTAAACAACCACAAACATGAGCGGATTAAGTAAGCGATTAGGACTATATCTGGCATTACTCGCTTTGGGAGGAGTTGCGGGATTAACCGTCAGCGAGTATTTAGAAGAGGATTCCCGTCCCAATGTTATCCTCTCTCCCATCCAACCCATTCAACTTCCAGACTCGTCTTCCCGACCAATTAATCCCCCCCTCGAAAATTCCAGTTTTATAGCCAAAGCAGCAGAAAGAGTGGGACCTGCGGTGGTTCGGATTGACTCGGCTCGAATTGTATCACAACGAGAACGAGAGCCATTTTATCGGCGGTTTTTTGAAGAACCCCCCCCAGAACGTCGTCGGGTGCGCGAAGGCACGGGATCAGGGTTTATTTTAAGCGAGGATGGTTTAATTTTAACCAACGCTCATGTGGTGGAAAATGCCGATGAAGTCACCGTCACCCTCAGAGATGGACGTAGTTTTGAGGGGGTAGTGGTTGGGGCAGATGCTATCACTGATGTCGCCGTGATCAAACTCTCTGTAGAGGATTTGCCAACCGCGAAGTTAGGCAGTTCAGAAGCGTTAGTGCCTGGAGATTGGGCGATCGCGATCGGGAATCCATTAGGTTTAAATAATACCGTAACAGTGGGAATTATTAGCGCGATCGGGCGATCAAGTTCGCAAGTGGGAATCCCCGACAAACGAGTCAGTTTCATTCAAACCGATGCTGCCATTAATCCAGGTAACTCTGGGGGTCCCTTGCTCAATGCTCAAGGAGAAGTGATCGGCGTTAACACAGCGATTCGCGCCAACGCAGAAGGTTTAGGCTTTGCCATCCCCATTGAAATCGCCTCTCGCATCGCCAACCAACTAGCGACGGAAGGAGAAGCCTCTCATCCCTACTTAGGCATTCGCATGGTAACATTAACCTCGAATGTCCGTAAAGAAATCAATCGCAGCGATCGATTTTCCTTGTCAGTAGAAGCAGAAGAAGGGGTTCTTGTGTTAGAGGTAGTCAATAATTCCCCTGCCGATCGCGCTGGCTTGCGTCCAGGTGATACCATCTTAAATGTTGGTGGCGATCTTGTCCGCACTGCAACCGAAGTGCAGCAAGCAGTGGAAAAGAGTCTCATCGGCGAAGAATTAACCGTAAAAGTGAACCGTAACGGAAACCCTGAAACGCTAATTGTTCGCCCTGGCAAATTCCCTGTTGACAAGTAATCTGGAGTTGAGAGCAAAACAACCAAGAGTTTGCTACAATCAATTCGTTAAATGGTGAATCGCATGATCAACTGTGCTCAAATATCTCTTCCCGTTTTTCAATCCAGACATTAATACTTGGACAACCCACGCCCGCTTTTTACATTGGCTAACCTTACTCTGGCTACTCATTGGCTTAGTGGTCTTATTTTCTGCCTCTTACCCAGTCGCCAACGCAGAATTTAGTGATGGTTTATATTATTTCAAACGACAAGCAATCTGGGCTTATCTAGGATTAATATTGTTTAATGGTTTAACTCGAACTTCCCTTAAACAATTATTAAAAGTTGCCCCCTTCGCGTTGATGATTGGTCTGGGTTTAGTCTTGGCGACAAAATTTGCAGGAGTCACCCGCAATGGCGCACAACGTTGGCTCGCGATTGGGTCATTCTTGCTACAGCCATCAGAATTAATTAAACCTTTTTTAGTCCTACAAAGTGCCATTGTTTTTGGCACATGGGATAATTTAAGCAATGCTTGGCGCTGGTTTTGGCTAGGGGTTTTTGCCCTGATCTTAGGAGGAATTTTAATTCAACCTAACTTAAGCAATACGGCTTTATGTGGCATGAGTTTATGGTTAATTGCTTTAGCGGGGGTGATTCGTTGGCGATATTTGCTCACGGTTGCAGCCAGCGGCGTTGGCTTGGCCTTAGTCAGTATTAGCATCCAAGATTATCAACGAGAACGAGTGATTTCTTTCATCAATCCTTGGAACGATCCCCAAGGAAATGGCTACCAACTAACTCAAAGTTTAATGGCGATCGGGTCTGGAGATATTTGGGGCAGTGGGTTTGGCTTATCTCACCAAAAGTTATTTTATCTCCCCATTCAGTACACAGATTTTATTTTTGCCGTCTTTGCTGAAGAATTTGGCTTCATTGGTTGTGTCACCTTACTGGCTTTAATTATGACCTTTACCACTATTGGCTTGATAGTAGCTCACCAAGCCCAAAACACAATTCACCGCTTAATTGCCACAGGAGCGCTAATCTTTTTAGTCGGACAATCCCTGATTAATATTGGCGTTGCCACAGGGTCTCTCCCCACGACAGGATTACCCTTTCCCTTGTTTAGCTATGGCGGAAACTCCATGTTAGCTAGCTTATTTTTAGCGGGATTATTAGTCAGAGTCGCGATCGAGAATCATCAAGGAAATAATGTCATTGAGTTTCCACACCGTTCTCGTTAATAATAGAAAGAGAGTCATTAATCACCAATTATCTACAATGAACCCTGAATTTGTTATTTATATTCAATGGTCGGCTATTCTCACAGCAGCCGTTTTTGTCTTTACTATCATCGCTTTTATTTTTAACTGGGGTTTCCGCTTTCGCTTAGTGGGAATCACTGGATTTATGGGAGTGCTAAGCGTTGGGTTATTTGGTCTTTCCTTGGGGCTGTTTAGCTACACAGATGTCCCTGGCGCGATCCCGTTTTCAGTGGTTTATGATAACGGGGGATCGCAAGTAGTCATCAAGTTACCCCAAACAGTCACCGAGTCAGAAGTAGAAGCAACCCTCCGCAAAGCCAGCGCTGACCTCTATTCCTACGGGCGTTTAGGTGGTGCGGACAATCAGATGACCATTCGAGCGCGAACAGTCATTCATCCAGAAGAAGGGGTTTCCAAACCATTATACTTAGGAAAAGTACAGCGATCGCTGTCTCAAAATCGCTCCGATAGCAATGTAAATCTTGAAATTTTTTCCGAAAAATTCTCTGAACTTCCTGCAACTGGCAACGCAGAAATCCCACAAATTAATTAACTATGTTAAGAGCTATGGCTGAGCAATTAGAATCAAAACAAGACCAACTAGCTGTCATTGAAGCCAATGCCGATTATTTGGGCGCAATTGCTTATAAAGGTTATTGTCAGTTCAAAGAAAAGGGAACTTTAATTCTGTTACGACAGCTTGAAAATGAGGGAACATCTTTAGAAGACTGGCAATTAATGTATAAGCCAATGAGTTTAATTCCCCTGATGCTTAGTGATTGGAAAGAAGCTGGACTGCAAGAGATGATTGTCAAGTATAACCCAGAAGTTTCTGTTATCTGCACGTTTTTATATCCCAACGGCAATCATACCAGTTATCTGTTTGAACCCAGTCAGTCTCCCCCCACTTTACAACAAGAATTAGGCAGCGATCGCACAGCTGAGTCTGAATAATTCATCACTGTAACCAATAACCAATAACAAATAACCAATAATGACGGCATCCCCTTCCCTCAAAA
>CAYXDG010000060.1:0-21723 GCA_964463655.1 uncultured Dactylococcopsis sp. | reverse complement strand
GAAATTAGCACAACTTCTGACCCTCTTCCTGAACCAGAAAAGTTACAGCAGTATCAACAGTTAGGACTCTTGGAAATGGCAATTCAAATGATCCAGAAAGAACAGGATCATCGTCATCAACAAGAGGAACGAGAACAACTACACCGACATCAGCAAGAAAAGCAAGAACAAGAACATAGGAATCAAGTTGAACAAGATTTAGTTAAGAATGATGAAAAAAGTATTAATTTAGAACATCGGGATAGGACATTAGGGCAAATTTTTGGCTTAATTATTGGTCTTTTTACTGTCGGGATGGGGGGTTATGTTGCAGTTAATGGTTCACAGTGGGCTGGGGGGTTTATTGGTACGGGTGGTGTCGTTAGTCTAGCTGCTGTTTTTGTTAAAGGACGCGATCGAGCGCATCTACCAGAAAAAGCATCAAAATCCGATTCTAATTCTCATTCTTCCTCTCAACATTTACAATGACTGTTTAGACCAGTTCTTCAACTGGAATAGAAGTATAAGCTATCACAAATAGCAAACCGTTAATTATTCATTGTTAACTGATTATGGTGCAACGCTACGTCCGAGTTAAAACCACCCAAGCGCAAACTTATTATGGACTCTTGCAGCTCGATCAAAGCCTCCAAGTGCTAGACGCTCCTTCCTGGTTGGGAGGACAACCCACTGACCTGAAACTCGAACCCGAAACCTACGAACTTCTCGCCCCCTGCGCCCCGACAAAAGTGATCGCAGTGGGGCGCAATTATCAGCAACACGCAGCAGAAATGGGGGGAAGCGTCCCCAAAGAGCCTTTAATCTTCCTGAAGCCTCCCACAGCAGTCACAGCCCACAAAAGACCCATTTACTATCCTTCCGTGACACAACGAGTAGATTATGAAGGGGAACTCGCGATCGTGATTGGTGAACGCACCCGCAACTGTCCCCTTGAACAAGCGAGAAGTAAAATTTGGGGCTACACGATCGCCAATGATATCACCGCTAGAGATTTACAGCGCCAAGATGGTCAGTGGACTCGCGCTAAGGGCTTTGATACCTTTTGCCCCTTGGGCCCTTGGATTGTGCGGGATTTAAGCGCTGGTGCTACCTTGCAAACCTTTCTCAATGACGAAACTGAACCGCGACAGTCTGCTTTATTAACGACCATGGTTTTTCCCCTAGAAAAATTGGTCTCTTACATTTCCCAAATCATGACCCTTGTGCCTGGAGATGTGATTTTAACGGGAACACCAGAAGGTGTAGGAGCAATGCAGATTGGCGATCGCGTCCGCATCGACATTGAAGGCATTGGCTCCCTCGAAAATTATCTCCTCAGTTCTAAAAATTAACGAACTTGTCCATTAACTGCTTCCGAAATCCCTGGAATTTCAGCATAAATTCCTCGCGCCGATTGCACAATGGCATAAATGCACATTGCTAAAACCCCAAGAAATACCATGTTAAAAAGGGTTTCTACCAATAAGCCACCACCACTGATACCCCCTCCTAAAATTTGAGTTGCAAATCGAATTAACACCAGCAGAATATCAATTAAAATCGCCTGCATCGTATTAAAACGAATAAAATGAGGAATATTTTCATTTCTCACCACTCCCAAAATTAAAATAAAGAAGATCGCTAACCCTGCCAAAGGAAAGCTATAAATGGCAAGGATAGGTTCTAAAGGAAGATAAATTAATTGTAAACTGGGAAATTGTCTAAAGAGAAATTGCCCAAACGGAAGGACATAAACTAACGGTAAAATATAAGGTAAAGCTGCAAAAAATCGGTTTTGAATTTCGCTATTTCCGCGCCCAGTCATTTTAATTAATTCCTTGATTTTATTGATGTTTTAGTGTTATTGTATCTCCATTGACTTCAATTTAAGTGAGCAATCCGAAACCCCATCTGACATTCGTAGAGTTCTGGTTGCTGTTCACTTAAACCTCTGAGCATTTTTCCACAGGAGAGATGTCCTTGTCGCCAGCGTGGGAGTCCCCTGCGGTCAGCAAGCAAACAGTTTTGACAAACTTGCTTCGGTGATAGGATTTGTTCTTCCATCAAGACGACTAACATGATCTCTCCTCCCAAAAAAAATTGACAAGGGACAATTGAGTTACTCTCCTCACTCTTACCATTGTAAAAGGGAAAAAATAGAACATTAACTATGAAGCAGCTAGTAGTCGCAACGAGTAATCCAGGAAAACTCGAAGAAATGCAAACTTACCTCGCAGACTTAGATTGCAAATTAGTCCTCAAACCCCCAGAACTGGAAGTGGAAGAGACTGGAACCAGCTTTCGGGAGAATGCTCAACTCAAAGCGAGAACCGTGGCGCAAACAATGGGAAAATGCGCGATCGCGGATGATTCTGGCTTAGCTGTGGCAGCACTCAATGGCGCTCCTGGGATTTATTCTGCTCGCTATGCGGATACTGACGAAGAGCGAATTGCACGGTTATTAAGGGAACTGGAAAACGCCCCCCAACGTGCTGCGGAATTTATCTGTGCGGTCGCGATCGCCCTTCCAGATGGGACAATTGCCCTAGAAAGAGAAAGAAGTTGTAAAGGGGAAATTCTCAGAACTCCGCGCGGAAACAATGGCTTTGGCTATGACCCTGTTTTCTATTTTCCCGCCCTACAACAAACCTTTGCGGAGATGGATTCCATGCTCAAGCATAAAGTGAGCCATCGCGGTCTTGCTTTCTCCGCTTTATTCCCTGAAATTTATCAGATTCTTTAAATCTGATCATCATGTAGAGACGTTTCAGGGAACGTCCCTACAGTGTTTAATCACTGGTCATCGCACAACGGACGACATCAAACCAATGACCAACAACCCCTAAACCGCTTCTAGATTTTTCTCCCCTGTACGGATGCGAACAATCTCATCAACTGGCGAGACAAAGATTTTTCCATCACCAATTTCCCCTGTACGAGCAGCAGTGATGATTTTATCAACCACCTCATCCACTTGATCTTCCTCAACGACAATTTCAATTTTGAGCTTTTGTAAGAACTCTACTGTATATTCAGAACCTCGATAACGCTCAGTCTGACCTTTTTGGCGACCAAAGCCACGAACTTCTGAAACCGTCATTCCCACAACACCCGCATTGACAAGAGCAATTTTTACCTCATCTAGCTTAAAGGGTCGGATAATCGCTTCTACTTTTTTCAAAATTGAATCTCCTTAACTTGATAACGATAAGTCTTGGTTTTTAGGTGATAACTTTTAGATTAGGATAACAAACCAACAACCGACAGTTGTAGTTTGCCATCTCTCAACACGAAATCTTAGTTACTTTGACTACAATATTGGCTATTATCTCTTGAAACAGCGATCATGGCAAGAGGAGTCACTCTCTCGATTTTCCAGCCACCTAGTTTTTAGTGAATTTTATCCCCAAGGATGGTAAAATCGTACCAGTTTTGAATTGGAGAAGTGCTCCTCTCTTGGACACTCATAAGAAGTGCTTCCAAATGGTAAAACAATGAAATTCACTGAAAGTTTAACTCTGATTTAAATGGGTGCTAATTTAATGAAGATTCCCGAAAAAAAAATCAATGAACAGTAGGTCACATAAACTACAATAATAAACACAATTCATTCCTAAAAATGGTCTAAGGAAAAAAATGGTACAGTCTCTCTTGAAAGTTTTCCCTGGGTTCTCAAAAAAGAAAGGGCAAGGGGTGGGGATAGAGTTAACTCCAAACCAAATTAATCTCGCCCAAGTCCGTAGTACAGAACGAGGATACCAGTTACAACTGTTAGCTACCAAAGAAGTTCCAGAAGGAGTTTATATAGACGGTAAGATAACCGACCCTCCCACTTTGGCAGACTTGATTAAAGAACTCCTCGCCGAAAATAATCTGAAGGTAAAGAGTGTGGCAACCGCAGTGCCAATGCGCGATTCGATTCTGACCCTGATTCCAGTGCCAGCAGAACTGTCTGAAGCAGAATTGAGAGATGTAGTTCTCCATCAAGAAGCGGGACTATATCTGCCATATCCAGTGGAAGAAGTGGATTTAGATTATCAGAAATTAGGATATTTTACAGATGAAGATGGCATTGAGAAAGTGCAAGTTTTGCTGATTTCAACAAGGCGGGAGATCACAGATACCTATATCGATATTTTTGAGCAACAGGTGGGCTTAAAAATGAATGCTCTAGAAATTAATACCTTAGCGTTGATTCGGACAATTCGAGAACAACTGCGACAGTATCCCTCCCAAGAAGCCGTGGTGCTAGTTGACATTGAATTTGAGAACACAGAACTGGCGATTGTTGTCGATGGGATTCCTGAGTTTAATCGCACCATTCCCATTGGCACTTATCAACTCCAGAATGCTCTGAGTCGAGCCATGCAACTCCCCCCTTCCCGTAACATTGAGATTTTACAAGAAATGAGCTTGCCGATTTCAGTAGGGAGGAATCAGGAAGAAACGACCCCCCTCAATCAGGGAATGAATGCCTTACAACGAGTGCTAGGGGAATTAACGGATGAAGTCCGTCGCTCCGTTGATTATTATTTAAACCAAAGTGAGGGGATGGAAATTGTCCAGATGTTGTTGGCAGGGCCGGGGGCTGGGATTGGAGAAATCGATAGTTTCTTTAATCAACGTTTAAATATCCCTACGACTCAAATTGACCCCATTGAGGCTCTATCATTAGGAACTGACGAAAAAATTACCACTCCCCAGCGCCCAGGCTTGGGAACGGTATTAGGTTTAGCATTGAAGGAGATTTAAGAGCCATGTATAGCTTAGATGTTAATTTTCTCAGAGAACGCAGACAAACTCAACAAGCGCCTAGAGAGACCCAACCCTCACAAGACACCAGAACCGAACAATTAGCACAGAGCAACTTACCATTAATTATTGGGGCTGTGGTGGGAGTCGCGTTACCTGCTGTGGTGGGAGGTGTTTGGTATTTGACTAATGTCAGAATTGCTCAAGTTCAAGAAGAAATAACGGTTCTCGAACAAGAATTAAGCAGATTGCAGAGTCAGCAAGAACAAGTCGCTCAAAAACAACAAGAATTAGAACAAACAAGAGCTAATTTGACGGCGTTGGCGAATATTTTTAACACAGTTAAGCCGATCTCAGCGATTTTGGAAGATGTGCGCGATCGCGCCCCAGATAATGTGCAAATTAGTTCGTTCCAAGAATCGTCAGGAGAAGAAGGTCTGACCTACACCCTACAAGGAATTGGGGAATCTTATGAAGCGGTGAATTACTTTTTCCTCACCTTGCAGCGATCGCCGTTTGTCGCGCCAAAAAGCGTTAACCTCCAAACCGCTAATCAGGGAACGACAAGTGTCGAGTTAGCAGAAAATTCTCCCCCTTTACCCCCAGAAACAGAATTTTCTCCAGAACCCATTATCAACTACACAATTTCTTTTCGACTCAATGACCAATCCGCATCAGAGTTACTACCCGTTCTCCAAGAAAAAGGAGCATTTGGGCTTGTCACTCGTATCAATACCCTCAGAGAAAAAGGAATTGTCCAGTAGAATCCCTGAAAAATGCAGGCTCACTCAACTAGAAGGTGAGCAAGCAGAAACCTTCGTGAATCACACCTAAATTAAGGAGCAATAACAAGCCATGACATTTAGTGATGAACTAACCCCAGATGAACTATTAGATGCAGAAGCAGAAGCAGCCGAGAGCCAATATCCAGAAGCGTTCGGGATTACCTTTACCCCGCAAGTTAGTGGAATTGCCTTGGGTTTAGTAGGAGTTGTGGTTGCTGGCTTCCTCTGGTTAAATTTTGTCCAAGAAGCAAGAGAAAGACAGAATTCTCTTGAAACACAAAGGGATCAACTGGAAGCTCAAATCGAACAGCAACCAGCCTTAGAAGGGCGAGTTCAAGAAATAGAAAGGGAAATTCAATTTACCAGGTCACAACAAAATGAAGTTTTAAACCTGCTATCAAGAGAAGAGAGCTTAGATACCCTTTTGTTTGATCTAGACCAAACAGTTGAGCAAATCAATCGTGAAACGGTTGTTTCAGAAATTAATACCGATCAGACTCTTGATGAAGAGGATAGGGGGGAGTTTCAACTAACAAGTTTTCAACCCCAAATGGCGACTCCACAAGTCGTCAATGATGGTTCTTTTGGTCAACCAGTTAATGGTAGAATCAGGCGTAAAACTTACAACTTAGAAATGGTCGGGACATTTACCCAAATCCAATCACTGATTAGTGAACTTGAGCGCTTACAGCCTTTACTGCTAATCAATAACTTTAGTACCAATGTCACTGGAGAACAAGAAGGAATCGTTGTTTTAGAAGGCGATCGCTTGGTTTTTGAAGTATCTCAAGAGCCAGAATTGACATCTAGCTTTCAGTTAGAAGCCATTCTTCCTCTGAGCCCAGAAGCCCTAAGAGCAACAGAACAACAAGCAGCAGAGCCGACAGAAACTGAAGGAAATGGCAATAACTAAAATCAACTGAATTAATTAAGTGATGAGGAGTGAAACGTGAGAAATTATTCGCAGCAAATTGGCATGATCTTAAGTGCTTCTTACCTTCTGGAAAAACCCCAGAATTACGCACTCGCTTTCTTAGGAGCAACCACCCTGTTCGTTGCTCCCCCTTTGGTAAAAGTTATTTCCGCGCAATCGGAAACCCTACAACTAACAGCAACTCAGCAAGGATTTAACTTAACCTTAACCACCAATAGCAATCAGCGTCCGCAAATGCTGACGATGCAGCAGGATAAGGTTTTGGTGGCTGATTTAGAAGATACTCAACTCAATATGGGGGCGAATAGTCGCATCCAAAGGAATAATCCGTTTCCGGGGGTTGAGTTTGTCAGCGTGAGTCAAGATCAAGGAAATCGAGTGCGGGTACTGGTGAAAGGTAGCGAAACCGCTCCCAAGGCAAGTCTGGAATCCTTTGCCAATGGACAAGTTACCCTGAGTTTTAATTTGGAAGGGGGAGATGCACAAGAAGTTGCTCAAGCTCAACCCCAGCAAGAACAAACCTTTTCTCAAAACTCTGGCCAATCTCAGCAGCCAGAAGTGATGTTTCCCAATCCAGAAGTCACCATTGATGGGCAAGTTGCCCAAAATGACCCTCAAGGGAGACTATCTACGCCAAGTTTACAGCCGACTCGGCCCAGAGCCGTTGCGCCACCAGTGGGAGATATTGCGGTTTCTACTATCAATTCTTCCCCTGATATGGTGAATTTAGGAACAAATACAAGAGTGCCTCGTTTGGTGTTGCGAGAAGCGCCTGTGCGTGAGGTATTGTCTTTGTTGGCGCGATCGGCTAACGTGAATTTAGTTTTTGCAGATCAAGGTGGTGGGGAAGAAGGTGTTCAGCAAACCATTTCCGTTGACCTTGAAAATGAACCTGTGCAGGCAGCGTTTAACTCCATTCTCCAACTGTCTGGATTAGAAGCCAATCGGCGGGGAAACACAATTTTTGTCGGGGCTAATCTTCCCCAACAAGTGCGTAACATTATGACGCGAACCCTGCGGCTTAACCAAGTGACAGTTTCCGCAGCTTCAGGCTTTCTCGCTACCCAAGGGGCAGAAGTTCAGCAAGTTGTCGTTCCTATAGAACGAGAATTTAACCAAGAAACAGGGGCTATTATTCGAGAAACGGAACAGCCGGCGGAACTACGACCCTTAACAGCGACGGCCGTCGGAGAATCCAGAGGTGCGCTACTCCTAAGAGGTTTATCTGTCGCTACTGATGAACGGTTAAATTCGATCACCTTAATTGGAGAACCGAACAAAATCAGCACAGCCATTGATCTCCTTCAACAACTTGATGCTCGTCGTCGTCAAGTTGCTGTGAATGTCAAAATTATCGACGTTTCCTTGGATAACGAGGAAGATTTTAATGCCAGTGTTTCTTTTGGCATTGGCGATACCTTCTTTGTCAGCGATAATGGTGCAGCAGCGCTGAGTTTTGGCGGGGCTGTTCCCCCAACTCGTCCTGACGTGATTAATAGCCCAATTACACCAACTGTGATTCAAAATCCGTTTTCTGGCGCTAATACCTTTATCAATCTTGATGAGACAGTACCTGTTCCAACAACCGAGCCAGGATTGACCATAATTGATGAAACAACTGGTCAATTTTCGAGAAGTCCTCGGGGAACTCGTAATTTCTTTACCAGAGGTGCTGGTGTGTCGGAAAATCCTCTAGAAGCTGAGATTAGTGAGATTACTATAGCCGAGAATGATATTATTACGATTAGTCGGAATGCAGAAACTGGCGAGCTAGAGTTTGATTTGCAAGAAGGAACAGTTGGAGAAGTGGTAGGTGAGTTGCCAGATTTATTCCAATTCCCCACTGACTTCCTCTCATTACTGCAAGCTCAAATTCAAAGTGGCAATGCCAAAATCTTAACTGATCCGACTCTCTTAATTCAAGAAGGACAAACGGCTGGGGTGAATTTAACTCAGGAAGTGGTTGGCAATATTATCCGAGAAACTGAAAGCAGTGAAGGACTGACAACGGTGACAACAACTGCTGAAATTCAGGAGGCAGGGTTAACTTTAAATGTTGATGTGCAGCGCATTGATGATAATGGCTTTATTACCTTAAACGTCAATCCTACGGTGACCTCTATTGGGGGTGTACAGGATTTAAGTGTGGGTGGTGATACAAACCAAATTGTTTTACTTAACATCCGTGAGCTTAATTCGGGAGAAATTCGCCTGCGGGATGGTCAAACCCTCATTGTAGCGGGTATCATCCAAGATGAAGACCGAACCACTGTTAGTAAAGTCCCAATTTTGGGCGATTTGCCAATTATTGGTTCTTTGTTTAGAAGTACCTCACGAGATAGCGTTCGTCAGGAAGTTATTGTTTTACTGACTCCGAATGTGGTTGATGATTCGCTTGGAGCTAGCGGTTATGGTTCTAATTATCAATTGAGTCCCAGCGCCAGAGAAGTCCTTGAACAACAAGGTTATCCCATTCCTCGACGTGGGCGCTAAGTGAGCAGTTGTTTACCCTTTTCAATTTTGACATTCGCCCCCCAAAAAAACGAATTCTGGGGGGCTTCAGCAGTTGGCAGAGGATTCAGATTAAATTCCCATGATGATTTTTAAGTCTAGTTCTCGTTGAAAAATTTCTTCAATGGGTAACATTTCTCCTGTTTTGGTCATCATTTTATGGTCTTTTGTGGCTTTAATGGTTTTGCCGTTTTCTAGGGTGTATTCGATGATTTCTTGTTCTCCTCTGGGATGCCATTGCGCGATCGCCTGACTATAGACAAAGCCATTTTCATCGACGGTGTAAACATGACAGTCTATTTGTTCTTCGACTATTTTACCGATCGCGAGCGCTCCATATTCTTCTGTTAAGACTTCTGTGTCGTAGCTGAGACAGTATTCTGCAAATTTAATCATCTGATCAAATAAGTCTTCTGCGATCGCTTGTTTAACGCCATTTTTGGTTGCACCATCGATAAAAATTTCGCGGTGTTCTTGCATTTCTTTAACTTTCTTTTTCCCCATCGCACGGCGCAACAAGTCGGCTTGCCCTAATGAATATCCTGCCATATCTTGAGCAATTTTCATGATCTGTTCTTGATAGACCATGACGGCATAAGTTTCATCTAAAATGGGTTCTAAGATGGGATGTTCATAGGTGATTTTTTCGCGTCCGTGCTTGCGATCGATAAATTTGGGAATTAATCCCGCATCCAAAGGTCCTGGACGATACAAGGCTAAAATTGAGGAAATATCTTCAATGCTAGAGGGTTTTAAGTCTTGAACGACTTTTAACATTCCTGATGATTCTAATTGAAAAATCCCTTCTAACCATCCTTTTTCGAGGAGATCATAGGTCTTTCTGATGTCGTCTGGTTTCTTATCCTTAATTTCTCCTTTGGCAATGATTTTTCGGGAATGAATTTCATCAAGGGGAAGTTTATCTAAGTCCAGTTTTGTTCCTTTATTTTTCTCGATTAAGTCTGCTGTTCGTTTAATGGTAGTCAGATTTTTTAAGCCTAAAAAGTCCATTTTTAATAAACCCAAGGCTTCTAAATCTTCCATATAATATTGAGTAATCACTGCGCCATCATTATTCTTTTGTAGGGGAACCACTTCGTCTAAAGGGTCTTTAGAAATAACCACTCCTGCTGCATGAACCCCAAAGGTTTTATTGGTTCCCTCAATGCGGATCGCCATATCCACCCAACGACGAACTTTCTCATCAGAATCGTAGAGTTTTTTAAATTCTGGTTCTGGGGTTTCATCAGAGATCATTTTGCCTAATTCTGCTGGCTTTCCTCGCGCTACAGGAATCATTTTTGCTAGGCGATCGGACTCTGAATAAGGAATATCTAAAACTCGCGCTACATCTTTCAAAACTGCTTTTGAGGTCATGCGGTTAAAGGTAATAATTTGAGCGACTTTATCTTCTCCATAACGACGGGTTACATAATCAATGACATCATCTCTTCTTTCAATACAAAAGTCGGTATCAATATCAGGCATTGATTCTCTTTCTGGGTTTAAGAAACGTTCAAAAAGTAACCCATGATGAACGGGATCAATATTGGTAATTTTCAAGGCATAAGCGACTAATGAACCCGCAGCAGAACCCCGTCCAGGTCCCACTGGGATGTGATTATCTCTGGCATATTTAATGTAATCCCAAACTACTAAAAAATAACTAGAAAACCCTTTTTCCTGCATGATGATTAATTCACGTTTGAGACGGGTTTTATAGGTTTCACTAAGTTCAGAACGACTGTGACAGTTGAGGCGATCGAGCAATCCCAGCCATGCTAATTCTTCTAAATAACTATCAGCATTGTGTCCACTGGGGACTGGATATTCTGGGATGCGAGGCTTTCCTAAAATGTTATAGGGTTTGACTTTTTTTGCGACTTCTAAGGTATTTGCGATCGCGCTTTGGATGACTTCATCGGGTAAATGATCCCGAAATAATTGCGCCATTTCTTCGGCTGATTTGAGATATTCTGTTCCGCTATAGCGCAAGCGTTTATCTTCAGTAATTAGCTTATTTGTTTGAATACAGATCAGAGCGTCATGAGCTTCTACGTCATTACAAGAAATAAAATGAGAGTCATTGGTTGCAACAATTTTAATGTTTAATTCTTTACTAATTTTAAACAATTCTGTATTAACAATTCTATCTTCAACTGAGCCATGATCTTGAATTTCTAGATAATAGTCATCCCCAAAAACCTCTTGATACCATTTTGCAACCTCACGCGCTAAAGTGCGATCGCCTTTTAAAATGGCTTGGGGAACTTCTCCTCCCAAGCAACCACTGGTAACAATTAATCCTTCTTTGTATTGTTCGAGATAATATTTACTGATACAAGGACGAGCAAAAATTCCTTTTCCGTGAACCCCTTTTAAGTTAGAAATTGTGGTTATTTTAACAAGATTTTTATAGCCTTGAGTATCTTTCGCTAAAACAACTTGGTGATATTTTTTATATTTTCTCTGCTTTGCCAAGTCATCGGTATTAATCACATACATTTCATTACCGATGATGGGTTTAATATTTTTAGACCGACAGATTTTAATTAATTCGATCGCGCCGTACATGACTCCATGATCCGTCAGCGCGATCGCACTCATTCCCAATTCTACAGCACGGTCAATTAAGGGCGGTAGCTGAGAAGCACCATCCAATAAACTATAATCGCTATGGATATGTAAACCGACAAATGATGACATATTTTGATTCCCGAATTAAAGTCCTCTCCCTAAGATAACAATCTGTAGGGTGGGCAATGCCACCACATATTATCCTAAAAGAATAGATTCATCATCTTTTTTGATTGGTCGTAATTTGTAGCAAAAAACAAGAGGTTTGTCTCGTAAATAACCATAATTATTTCAGGCTAAACTTTAAGTTTTAATATAGCAGTACACAATTAGGTTAGGACGTTTAATGTGGCTGGGATACTATTCTCCAGAATGTCCTAAACAAAACCCGTAGCGCTATAAACTGTAAGGGAGACATTGCCAACTCGACTGTAATCTGTAAAGATAAGTCTGAATCTTTGTGGTTAATTGAAATATTGCCAATTAATAACTTCTATGTTCTCTCGTCGCCAGTTTATCGGTCATTGTGCAACCGCAACGATCGCTGCTATATTATCTTCAAGGTTCGCTTCGGCTGAACCTAAATTCCTTGTCAAACCGCCAAAGCTACAGCCAGGGGATGGTTTAGGATTAATTAGCCCAGCGAGTGCGGTTTTTGAACGAGAAAAGTTAGAAATTGTGATTGATGCAGTGCGAGGGTTAGAATTAGTGCCTTATCCGATGCCTCACGTTTTAGACCGTTATGGCTACTTAGCAGGAAGAGATCGCGATCGCGCAGAAGATATTAATCAATGCTTTGCAGAAGCGAAAATTAAGGGAATTATGCCTTTACAAGGGGGATGGGGATCAAGTCGCGTTTTGCCTCATCTGGATTATGACCTAATCCGTCAGAATCCCAAGATTATTGTTGGTTTTAGCGATATCACGGCGCTGTTGTTGGGCATCCATGCTAAAACAGGTCTAGTAACGTTTCATGGTCCACATGGCTTAACGGAATGGCTAAGCGCCCAAACAGATTTTTTCCGCCGTGTCTTGTTTGCAGGGGAAACCATCACCTATCAAAATCAGATGAGTGCCAGTGATACCAACCGTCTCATGCAAACCCGATATCGTTTGCAAACCATTTATCCCGGACAAGCTAGAGGAAGATTAATCGGGGGCAATCTTTCAGTGATCAGTGCGATCGTGGGAACGGCTTATCTGGGTAATCTCAATGGTGCGATTTTATTTCTAGAAGATATTGGCGAAGACATCTATCGCATCGATCGAATGTTAACCCATCTGAAACTCGCGGGTGTTTTAGATAACTTAGCTGGCTTTATTTTTGGACAATGTTCTGGTTGTTCTCCTGGTGAAAGTTATGGTTCACTCACTTTAGAAGAAGTCTTAGACAATCAGATCAGCGATCTGAAAATTCCTGCTTGGTCGGGAGCGCAACTCGGTCATGTGCCAACAATTTGGACGCTTCCCATTGGCATGGAAGTAGAAATTGAAGCAACACAGGGAACAATTCGTTTACTAACGTCTGCTGTCACTTAATATCTTTAATTGCGATCGCTTTTTTGATTTTGCACAGCATCGGCGATTTCTTCCCCACGACGGACACAATCTCCCAGCGCCACCCCATCAAGGTAGTTACTGGCTAAAAAGAGTCCTGAGAAGGGTTTAAGACTCTCTCTGATGATGTTTAGGCGATCGAGATGACCAAGGTTATATTGAGGAATTGCTTGTCGCCACAAATGAACGGCAAGGGGTTTTGGTTGAGTATCAGGTTTGACAATAATATTTTCTAGGTCTTGATGGACTTGGCTCACAATTTGTTCTTCGCTGAGTTGAGCAATTTCGGGATCAGTCGCACCGCCAATAAAATTGGTCAGAAGATGCCATCCTTGAGGAGTACGACCTGGAAAGAGGGTTGAACTCCAAATTGTTCCTAATGTGCGAATTTTTTGGCGACGAGGGTTAAGATTGCCAAATCCTTTTAAGGGAAACTTCAGTGCGGAATCGGGATATGCTAGAACCACACAAGCGACGGGGGGATAAGGAATTTCTTGTAATGCTTTACTAGCTTGCGGGGATAACTCTTTGAGCAGTTGCCCTGTGACATAAGCGGGAGTTGTCAGGATCAGGGTTTTGGCTGCAATGGTTTGTTCCCCTTCAGGGGTAGAAAATTCTGCAAGATAGCCTTGTTCTGGATGAGGCGTAATTTTTTTCAGTTCCCAGTTCAATTTTAGGCGATCGCCCAGCTTGGCTGCGATCGCTTTCGGAAGTTGTTGTAATCCTTCTCGAAAAGACCCCAGTTGACCTGATTGAGTTTTGGGAATATCTGCTGGGGGTTCAGAGGATGGCCACTGTTTTTTCTTCTGACGAGATAAAATTGCCCCCGCAATGAGTCCACCCCCCACATCAGCTAATTGGGTAACTCGTCCAAACGCTGCTTTGGCACTGAGTTGATCCACATTTCCCGCATAAACCCCAGACACAAATGGACTCACTAACCGTTGCGTCACTTCCGATCCCAGATGACGGGTAAAAAAGTCAGCAACGGTTTCTTCCGTGCTGGTGACTTGGGGAGGGATAAACCCCAGAGCGCCTGTTAACGCTCGCAGTTTCCCCAAGGGACTGAGCAGTTGTGATGTTACAGCAGTAGGGGGACTCATGGGAACAGGACGCAGTTTCCCTTGCCAATACACATAACGAGGGAGACCGCGATCAGCCAAGACGAGTTCTGGTTGTAAACCCACATCAACTGCTAGTTTTAGGAGTTCTGGCGTTGGGGAAAAACTATTGGGTCCCTCTTCCCAGAGAAAATCACCACTTTGCTTGCTGATTATATTACCACCGACGCGATCGCGCTGTTCAGTGACTAAAATCTGGCTGTTTTTTTCCTGTAACCGATAAGCGGTGCATAAACCACTGATTCCTGCTCCCACAATTAGAGTCTCTAACATGATCCCCCTTTTTATCTCTGACTATTTCATTTTACTGAAATAAGGTTTCTAAATAAACCTGAGCGCAACGGCGATAGGTTTCTGGACTCTGTTCTACCTTATTCTGGCTATTTTGTAGTAGAAACAAAGATAGCGCTGCTGCTAACACCCGATCTTGATTCCAACTTGGATGTTCGTACAGGTATTGCTGTAACGACTCATGAAGTTCCTGTGGAATTTCTGTCGAAAGGTTAACATTTGTTTTCACTGTGACTTAATCCTCCTCCAATCTAATTGGCTGTTGCTGACATGATGCTGATGACTCTAAACGGTTCACATTCGATACATTCTCCCTTCTCCTTCTTAGTCTCCTTAGTAAGGGTTTAAGTATTTCATCTCAACTTAGATCATCAATTTTCCCCAAGACCCAAACACTCTTAACCAAGCGCTTGAGTTTGGTTTTTGCCTAGTCGCTCCATTGTCCTCTAAAGGGGGGTAGGATTGTCAATGCTGAGAAATGTTACACTTTTTTGGGTTACTGGAAAAACGCAACCAATTCATAGGCTTAACCTTTATTTTTTGTTGCATAACTTTACATAAACTCAGTATTACTGAAGTCTAACGGAGGAAAGATCAAGAGAATTCACAATTCCTCTCTATCCCTGATTTTTGCGTCTATGTTTGTGGAAAACGTTGGGTAACTTGTGGAAATCTAGGGAAAAAGCTGTGGAAAAACTGGGGAATATGGGGTGGAAAACAAAAGTTTAAGATAAGAATTGCAAATTTCAGCAAGAGAGCTAAGAATCCTACGACTACAAGGCCTGAAGAACCTAATTAGTGGTATTGACGCTCTCCTGCCCGCGCTCCCAAAGTCGCTATAACGGGAGATTCTGGGTTCTAACCTATGAACAATGTTCATAGGACGAGTCCGCTTGCTCCGTCAAATAGTTACGCTTAACTATCAGACGGAGTAGAGGCGGTTCTCTCCCCAAGCGTTCCCCCTCTTACATCTCCCCCACTGGGAGAGAACGAGAGGGGGCCAGCCGTTTTGGTGCGCCCCACCATACGGAGTCCTAGTCTCAAGATATTGATCGCGGCGTTCTCGTCTCTGTCCAAATTTGCACCACACTCACAAGCATGAGTTCGAGTTGATAGAGATTTCTTAACAATTCGACCACAGCTAGAGCATTCTTGAGAAGTGTATTGAGGAGGAACAGCCACTGCTACTTTCCCAAACTTCTCAGCAAAATACTCTAACCAGACGCGAAATTGATACCAGCCCACATCTGAGATTGATTTAGCTAGACAGTGGTTTTTAACCATGTTAGACACTTTTAAGCGCGGAATGCGGCGGTTTTCCTAAGCTACCAAATCATATCTCCTATTGAACTACAAGTTAAAAAGAACGAACCGATTAAAGAGAACTTAGAAAAAGTTATTCAGTCTTTAGAAGAAGGAGAGTCCGATGAACAGGAAAATTGAAGCCCTACAAGAAGCAGCGGAACAGAAAAAAGGGAAGCATCTGAACGAGTGGAGAAGGCTCTCCAACAAATGTTAAAATAAAACCAAAAGATTAATTTTCAGACGGTTATTTAGAAAAGCCTTAGAAGAGAAATGGACTCTCAATTTGACCGATGAGGAACGCCAATTCAATTCGGTGTAGAAACTTTCTAACCCGACATCTAATCCGATGGTTTTCTTAGTTGGTTCTAACTGTTCTTTTACCTCTATGCGGAACTTGGTTCCGCATAGGATGCGCGCACTTTGGTGTTCTTTAGCTTTAACCTTGAACTCTAGGACAAACACATCTATGCTGAACTGCACGATTAAATTTATCCTTGCTTAGCAAAGGCGCGATCGTCCCTAGGAAATTGACGTTAAATGTCTTTTTCGCTTAATTCGCGATTCATGTGGTCAAATGGTTGGTCGATAAAGGAAGTGTCGGTCATTCCCGCTTCTTCTACCATTTGCTTGACCATTTCTTTCATGATTTCAATTCCCCGCACAGTGGGCGCGATCGGCACTCCTAAAGAATTGTAAGTTTCTCGTAAGCCTTGTAACACACGCTCATCTAAAACATAAGTATCCCCCGCCACGATCGCATAAGTCCCATAGCGCAGATAATAATCTAAATCGCGCAAACAAGCAGAATAACGGCGAGTCGTGTAAGCATTCCCACTGGGACGAATTAACTCGGGTTGTTCATCAAACAGTTGGCGACCTGCTTCTTTGACGATCGCTGCCGCATTCCCGTTGATAATCCTTGCTACGGTTACTCTGGCAGTTCCCGAGGCAAAATAGGACTGAAGGCTATCGATCGCATTACGGTCAAGATAACGACCGATCAGATCATAGTTTTTAATCAGGGTGGTCACCGCATCTTTCATTTTAATGATTCTCCCAACGCTCTTGGTTTTTTAGTTTTTAAGTGAGTGTTCTAATCTTAATTATTTTATCGTTTCTTTGCTTCTATCTTGCCCTCGATCGCACAATTTTCTCAGATTTTTTGTTACAAAACTTAAATTTTTGTTATTCGTTATTTGTTATTTGTTCCCCCCAATGGGAGGAAAGCCTGCAGGGGATCGGCAGATCAGTTATCATGCTACAAACTTGGGTTAGGACATTCGGAAATTTTCAAACTCATCTATAATCCGACTGTTCCCTGTTCTTGTATCAAGTAGCACTATCGTGTAAGTGGACAATGAACCATGAACTAATTATTAATTTGTAATTGCTGACAGAAATTCCTCTACTTCTTCGGCGGTCGGTTGTGCGGAAATAGCCCCTGATTTAGTTGTTGTTAATGCTCCTACTGCACAGGCATAAGTAACAATTTCTCTAACAGTTTTCGGGTCATTGAGATGGTTTAAACCTCCTTGACAAAGTTGATGGACTAATCCTGCAACAAAGCTATCTCCAGCACCTGTGGTGTCTTCAACTGATACGTCAAACGCAGAAAGTTTCCCTTCAAAATCATTTAGATAATAACTAATTTTTTCTCCACCATCGGTAACAAATACCCCTTCAACTGAGCTAAGTTGATGCGCGATCGCGCCTGACTCTACAGTGTCAAATAACCATTCCGCTTCTTCCCGCGACAATTTAACAAAATCTACAGACTGCCATAACTTTTTAATTAAGGGTTTGGCTGCTTCAGGATCGGGCCAAAACTTCGATCGCCAATTAACATCCACTAACACTTTAATATTGTAAGTGTTTGCTAATTCTAACGCCCGAAAAACTGCTTGGCGAGTATTTGGATAAGCTAATTCTAACGTGCCAATAATTAAAAATTCGGCTTGTTCAAATAGCGGGATGGGGAGTCGATCGCGATCAAGAAACGCATCCGCAAACTGATCTGTCGGTCGATCGCCAAACCCCGCAAATTCGCGATCGCCCTCAACTGAGCGTAACACATAAACCTCCCGCGTTGGTGCAGTGGGATGTTCTTGAATTCCTTGACAATTGACCCCAATTGTGGTAAGCAATTCTTTAAGCGATCGACCCGCTTCATCTTGACCGATACAGCCAATAAACCCCGCCGATGTTCCCAATTTTACCAATGCTGTGGCAACATTAGCCGGTGCGCCCCCTGGATAGGGAATCCAGTTGCTAACTTGTTCTAGAGGCTTCCCGCGATTGCCCGCGAGACAATCATATAAAACTTCTCCTAAACAAAGTACCTGTGTCATCTTTTTAATAGAGGGTGTAACACCCAACCTTACGTTACTCGCGATCGGAAATTTTTAGCGAAACTTGCCAAAACCTTTGTGGTATCTGCTCTTTTCCTGATTGCAGAAGCCAATCCACCGTTTCCTATCACCTTCAATGTTAAAACAGTGACCAATCAACCACGAACAAAGAGCAAAACATGATAAAATCTGATCGCGAGAATTTGGGGATCAAGAGTCGGCGGTGACCATTGAGTCAGTTTCGTCGAATGTCCTAAACTCCCCTATATTAGATTAGAAACGCAAATTAATTAAAAAAGGCTTGGGTTTTATGGTCAGCACTACAGCAAAAACAAACGTCGGTCGGATCGTGCAAGTCATCGGTCCGGTGGTTGACGTAGAATTCCCCACGGGAGAATTACCTGAAATTTATAACGCCCTCCGTATCGAAGGCAAAAATGAAGCGGGAAACGATATTGCAGTGACTTGTGAAGTGCAACAACTACTCGGCGATCGCGTGATCCGTTCCGTTGCCATGAGTGGAACAGATGGCTTAGTTCGCGGGATGGATGTGGAGGACACAGGCGCTCCCATCAGTGTTCCCGTTGGGAAAGCGACTCTCGGTCGCATTTTCAACGTTTTGGGTGAACCCGTTGACCAAAAAGGCGCGGTCACTTCTGAGGATAAATTCCCCATTCACCGCCCGATTCCCCCACTCACGGACTTAGAAACCAAACCGTCTATTTTTGAAACGGGGATTAAAGTAATTGACCTCATTGCTCCCTATCGACGCGGTGGTAAAACGGGTCTGTTTGGTGGCGCGGGTGTCGGTAAAACCGTGATTATCATGGAGTTAATCAACAACATTGCCAAAGCGCATGGTGGCGTGTCCGTTTTCGGCGGTGTGGGCGAACGTACCCGCGAAGGAAACGACCTCTACAGTGAAATGGTTGATTCCAACGTGATTAACGCTGAAGATTTAACCCAGTCAAAAGTGGCTCTGGTTTACGGACAAATGAACGAACCCCCAGGCGCCAGAATGCGTGTTGGTTTAACCGCGCTCACAATGGCGGAATACTTCCGGGATGTGGGTAAACAAGACGTTCTCCTCTTTATTGATAATATTTTCCGCTTTGTCCAAGCTGGGATGGAAGTATCAGCGCTGCTCGGACGGATGCCCTCTGCGGTAGGATATCAACCGACGCTGGGAACTGATATGGGTGACTTACAAGAGCGGATTACTTCCACCAAAGAAGGCTCGATTACCTCCATTCAAGCCGTTTACGTCCCTGCGGACGACTTAACCGACCCCGCCCCTGCAACGACCTTTGCTCACTTAGACGCGACAACGGTACTGTCTCGGGGGTTAGCATCGAAAGGGATTTATCCTGCGGTTGATCCTCTCGATTCTAGCTCGACCATGCTCCAACCTGACATTGTTGGGGATGAACACTACAACACCGCCCGTGAAGTGCAAGCAACCTTACAGCGCTATAAAGAACTGCAAGATATTATTGCCATTCTGGGGTTAGACGAACTTTCCGAAGAAGACCGTTTAACAGTTGACCGCGCTCGCAAAATTGAGCGTTTCTTATCCCAGCCCTTCTTCGTGGCGGAAGTCTTTACAGGTGCGCCTGGAAAATACGTCACCCTTGAAGAAACCATCAACGGTTTCCAACGCATTCTAGCTGGTGAATTGGATGATCTGCCTGAACAAGCCTTCTACCTCGTCGGAAACATCGATGAGGCGATCGAAAAAGCTCAAAAAATCAAAGCAGAGCAGTAATCCCCCTTGCTCCCCCCTCATCGGGGGGACATAAGAGATTTGTTCCAATAACATTTCAACCATCAACGAGTGATTAAAAATATGAGTTTAAAAGTGCGTGTGATTACCCCAGACAACACCGTCTGGGATGCCTCAGCAGAAGAAGTTATTCTACCCAGTACAACGGGACAATTAGGCATTTTAAGCGGTCACGCTCCCCTCCTCAGCGCCTTAGATATTGGCGTGATGCGGTTACGACCCCAAAAAGATTGGCTCAGTATTGCCGTTGCTGGGGGCTTTGCGGAAGTGGAAGCCGATGAAGTGACCATTTTGGTCAATAGCGCCGAACGGGGCGAAAATATCGACCCCGAAGAAGCTACTGATGCCTATCAACAAGCCCAAGCACGGGTAGAAAAAGCCCAAGCGCGTGAAAATCGCCAAGAAATCATTCAGGCGACCCAAGCCCTCAAGAAAGCGCGATCGCGCCTACAAGCAGCCACAGGAAAAGCACCCGCTTAGGCAGTGACCAGTGACCAGTGACCAGTAGCTATGACATGGTGGAAACTGTAATCGCTAAAGGAAAGCCTTTTGGTAACTGGTCACTGTTAATTGCTTCCCGCAAAGATAATTTTGGGAAAATGTTGCTGAGCATCAGACATAGGCGTATGCTTGATATTTTCTTGCCAATAATTAATGACTTCTGTGGCTTGGTTGAGCAGATCGATTTTTTCTTCTTCAGTAATCCAAGTTTTGGATTCTAACTCTTCTTTCAGTTGTTCCCAAGCATCATTGCGTGGCCAGAAGAAGTAAGCGGTCAGAGGGCTATTTCCTTTGCCAACCACATGATCCACAGCAACGGCAACATTTTCATCTAACCATAAAACTTTTAAAATAAAACGAGATTCGGAAGAGACTTCGACAGATTCCATAGAGTTCGATCATTACTGCTAATTGTACAGTCCTTTATTTTAGCGAAGATTTTTCATGTCATCACCGCAAGCCATTGTTATTTTTGATATTGATGGAGTCGTCCGCGATGTGGCAGGCTCTTATCGACGCGCCCTCGCAGATACTGTAGAAGAGTTAACCAAAGGCGCTTATCGTCCTTCTCCCGAAGCGATTGATGACCTCAAAGGAGAAGGTATCTGGAATAATGACTGGGAAGCCTCGCGGGAGTTGGTCTATCGTTATTTTGAATCCCAAGGACAATCCAGACAAAATCTAGAAATCGATTATTCCGCGTTAGTGACGTTTTTTCAGTCGCGCTATCGGGGAAGCGATCGGCAACAGTGGGATGGGTATATTACTAATGAACCCCTTTTGATGAGCAAGGCTTATTTAGAAAACCTCTGTGACCATCAGATTGCTTATGGCTTTTTTAGCGGAGCAACCCGATCGTCTGCGGAGTATGTCCTGCAAGAGCGTTTAGGGCTATTATCCCCTGTCTTGGTGGCGATGGAGGATGCACCGGGAAAACCTGACCCAACGGGCTTATTTGACACTATGCAGCAACTTTATCCCGACAGTGCGTTACCTGTGTTTTATGTAGGAGATACGGTCGCCGATATGCAAACGATCGCGAATGCGAGAATGATTCAGCCCGATCGCCCTTGGTTTGCGGTGGGCGTTCTGCCTCCTCATGTTAGTGCAGCTTCTTCGCAACGGAGCAAACAGTATTCGGCACAGTTGAAAGCGGCCGGGGCGATGATGGTGTTGCAGAATGTTGAAGAGTTGACCAGTGAGAGAGTTTTAAGAAATTGTGAGAAGGGCTATAAACAGAAAAATAAAACTTAAACATTCCTTAATTAAGTTAGTCAAA
>CAYXDG010000059.1:15216-22056 GCA_964463655.1 uncultured Dactylococcopsis sp. | reverse complement strand
AATCAATTAAAGTCGTCCTAGAAGGACGAGGCTTTAAACCCAATTTTTAGGTAAGATTCTTTTGGTAATATCAGTCGGTGGCTGACTTCAGTGATCAGGAGCGATCGAGCAACCGATGAAAATCAAAGCATCAAAAATCCCTGCCAAGAAGCGCAAAAACCCTAAAATTAAGTTTAGGTGCTGAACCTATAAAAGCGAAAGCTCAGTTTCATTATTCTTCAGGTCTTACCATGAACTCAGACCTCCAGTTACATACAATTAATCGTCTTAGCTATGGCTTGCGTCCTCGTCAATGGGACGCTCTTAAAACTCAACCCCTTGAGCAGTATATTCACGACTCACTACACCCAGAAACCTCATCAGAATCGATCACTCTCCAGCGCCAACTGCAAGCGCTGTCCACGTTACGCATGAGTCCAGTCGCCCTGTTTGACCAGTATTTTATCACTAGAAAACAGCGCGAGCAAGCAAGCCCAGAAGAATTGAAAAAATTGCAAATGCGATCGCGCACCCCACAACGGGAAGTCATGGAAGGACGACTCTTGAGAGCCATATACAGCGATCGACAACTGCAAGAGGTAATGGTCAATTTCTGGTTTAATCATTTCAATGTCTCGATCGCAAAGGGATTAACTCGCTTTTGGGTTGGTGCTTATGAAGAACAAGCGATCCGTCCCCATGTTTTTGGGAACTTTCGAGACTTACTCGGGGCTGTTGCCAAACATCCTGCGATGTTATTTTACCTCGATAACTGGCTCAATACTGACCCCAATAGTCCCAAAGCCAGAGGTCGCTTCCAAGGACTGAATGAAAATTATGCCAGAGAGTTGCTAGAGTTACACACCCTTGGTGTGGATGGTGGCTATACTCAAGCGGATGTGGTGACTTTAGCGCGGATTCTGACAGGATGGGGAATGGATCATCGGGGAAGACGAGGAGATAGCAATGGCTTCTATTTCGATGAATCTCGCCATGACAGTGGTAATAAAGTGTTGCTGGGAACTCCTATTTCAGGGGGAGGGATGGCACAAGTGGAACAGACCCTAGATTTACTCGCTACTCATCCCGCAACCGCTAAACATCTCAGTTATAAATTAGCTCAATATTTCCTCAGTGATGATCCACCAGCTTCACTGGTCGATCGATTAGCAGAACGTTTTCTGAACACAAAAGGAGAGATTCGTTCTGTGCTTGATCTGCTTTTCCACTCATCAGAGTTTCGTGATCCTCAGTTTTATGGGAGTAAGTTTAGAACGCCAGATCAATACATTTTGGCACTCCTACGAGCCACTGAAATCGATCCCCCAAAATATCAACGCCTTCTGGGAATGTTAAGACAATTGGGAATGCGGGTCTATGCTTGTCCCAACCCAAAAGGTTACGCTAATACACAACAAGCGTGGTTAAGTTCAGATGGCATGATCAAGCGAGTTAGTTTTGCTATGCTATTTAGCATTTTATTTTTTAAGCAAGGTCAACCCATTGATCCGAACTTGATTCAACTGAGTGCTGGTAAACTCTCAGCGCACACAAAAGACACAATTCTTAATTTTTCTTCCCAACGCCTCAAAGTGGCTCTGCTTTTGGCTAGTCCTGAAATGATGCACCATTAAACCAATTATTTCTAGTTAATCATGAAAAGACGAAATTTTTTACGCTATGCGGCGATCGCTGGCGCAACGACTCTCATTCCCCTCGGACAACAAGGTTGGCTAGCCAGTAACTATGCTCAAGGAAGTCCTCATAAAAATTTAATCGTGATCCTGTTGCGAGGAGGAGTCGATGGTTTAAATGTGGTCGTTCCTTATGGTGATGAAGATTACTACGAAGCTCGTCCCACCATCGGCATTCCCGCCACAGGAGAAGGGAAAGTGTTAGACTTAGATGGCTTTTTTGGTCTTCACCCTGCTTTAGCCGATTTAAAGCCGTTTTGGGAAGAGGGAACATTGGCTTTTGTCAATGAATGTGGCTATGCTAACAATACTCGTTCTCATTTTGATGCTCAAGATTACTTGGAAACGGGAACGCCAAAGAAAAAAACCACCCCTGACGGTTGGCTCAATCGGCTACTTAAAACACTCCCTCAAGGTGAGATTACCCAAGCGCTGAACTTTGGTCAACAAACCCCCCGCATTTTGTCAGGATCAATGTCAACAATTAATCAACCTTTGGGTCGGGGAGTCGATCGCCGTCTTCCCGTGGATCGGCCTCGGATTGCGAGAGCATTCGATCGCCTCTACAGTGGCTCTGACCCCCTGAGTCTAGCTTATTCTGAGGGCAAAAAAGCCCGCAACATTCTTCTCAATGAGCTACAAGCAGAAATGGAAGAGTCTTCCCAAGGAGCGCCCTCGGCAGGGGGTTTGAAGGGGGATGCTGGTAAAATTGCCCGTTTGATTCAAGGAAATGCTCAGACGCAAATTGCTTTTCTATCTTTCGGCGGTTGGGATACCCATGTTAATCAAGGAAGTAGTCAAGGTCAGTTGGCTCGTCGCTTAAAAGAGTTAGGGGAAGGTTTAAGCGCTCTTGTGCAGGAATTAGGGACTGATTATCAAGATACGATGATTTTAGTCATGTCTGAATTTGGGCGCACCGTTGCTGAAAATGGTAATCGTGGCACCGATCATGGTCAAGGAAATGTGATCTGGCTCTTGGGTGGTGGTTTGCAGGGAGGAAAAATTTATGGGGAATGGTCTGGGTTAGACCCCTCGCAATTATATCAAGGGCGAGATGTCCCTGTAACAACGGATTTTCGAGATGCGATCGCATCTATCCTCACGGGTCATCTGCAACTGCTTCCGTCCCAGCTTGCTCAAATTTTCCCCGATTACAATGTCAAAACAACCTTACGGATTGAGACTCGCCAGTAGCAAATCACTAAATTACTTTGTTTGAGATTTTAAATTATTGGGTCTGAAGGAGGCAATAGTTATTCCCCAAACTTAATCTTTTAATAAAAGTTACTTAAAGTAATCTTAACGATAATCTAGTAACCTCTTCTATGTAAGTAGATACAATCAAACGCAATTCAGGGATATGGTAAAACCTAAAAATAGATTCTCCATGAAAAAGTTCTCTCTCGCAGGGGCCGCAGCCCTTGCCACTGCGACTCTCGGTTTAGCCGTTTCCGAAGTTCGTTCCCAGAGCGATCTGGTGATGATTGATGGTTCTAGCACCGTTTATCCCATCCAAGAAGGGGTTGCCGAAGAATTTCAAAAAGATAATCCCTACCGAGTCACTGTTGGTATTTCTGGTACTGGCGGTGGTTTTAAGAAATTCTGCAACGGTGAAACGGATATTTCCAATGCGTCTCGTCCCATTAAAGAGTCAGAGATTCAGCTATGCGCTAGTAATGGCATTGAATACGTTCAATTGGATGTCGCCTTTGATGGTCTTACGGTTGTCGCTAACCCAGCAAATAACTGGCTCGATGCCGTGACGGTTGAAGAACTGAAAACCATTTGGGAACCAGGAGCTCAAGGAAGAATTAATCGTTGGAGCGATGTTAACTCTAGCTGGCCCAATGAAGAAATGAACTTATATGGTGCTGGTTCTGACTCTGGTACGTTTGACTATTTCACAGAAGTCATCGTTGGTGAGAAAGCAGCCAGTCGCGGTGACTACACATCCAGTGAAGATGACAACGTAATCGTACAAGGGGTAGCCAGCGACGAGAATGCTTTAGGTTACTTTGGTTATGCGTACTACGTTGAAAACCAAGATCGTCTGAAAGCACTTGGTGTTGATAACGGTAATGGACCCGTTAAACCGAACCAAGAAACCATTGAAAGCGGAAAGTATGCTCCCTTATCTCGTCCTCTCTTTGTGTATGTGAAAAAATCCGCTCTTGAGAAACCCCAAGTGGAAGCCTACATTGATTATATGCTGAACGCTGAGATCGTTTCTCCTCTTGTTAATGAAACTGGGTATGTTCCTCTGACTCGTCGGGGATACCTCAGTCAAAAAGCTAAACTCCGCTAAATTTAGCTAATCTTAACTAAAAAGACACAGGACATCGAAGGTTCTGTGTCTTAGTTTTTAAAGGTTTCCTAAGCCATTGATTGTAGGGTTGTTTTTCTGTCACAGACTAGGAGCTGCTAAGGAGAACAATTTGATAAATTAAGGAGAGATGTATTTTAAGGTGTGATTCCGATGATGAAAAAATTATTCTCTTCTTTATTGTTAGCGGGAGGGTTATTAATCTTAACTCCTGGGTTAGAGGCTTTCGCCCAAAACCGTAATTCTGGCATTACTATTTTTAGTGGAGTCGAACGGGAAAATATTCTCGATTATCGTCTCGATTTTGGCGGAGAATTGAATCGTTGGGATCGCTATCGTCTGCGAATTCCCAGCAAAAAACTTCCTTCTGGTGCGTCCAAGTTTTATATTACTTACCCAGACTACTACAAAGGAAAGTTTGATACAGACCGCATGGAAGTGAGAATCGACGGTGAACCACAACCCCTGAGTGAGGTGGTTTGGGACAAGGAAAATCATTTAGTGGAGCTTGATTTAGAAAAACCCATCGAACCGAATACAAAAGTGGAAATCGTTTTTTCTAATGTCAGAAACCCTCGCTTTCCCGGAACATTTTATTTTAATGCCCAAATTGATGTTCCCACTGATCTTGCTATTCGACGCTATGTGGGCACTTGGATCATCGACTTAGATTAAGCCTCAAGAGACTGTTTGAAACGTTGAGATCATGATTTCTTCTGCGCGATCGCGTGGCAAAGGAGGAGAGAACAAATAGCCTTGTCCAAAGGGACACCCTAACCCGTACAGCCATTGCAGTTGTTCAAGGGTTTCGATTCCTTCCGCGATCGCCTTTAATTTGAGTGAGTGACACAAAGCCATGATTGATTGTGCAATCACTTGCTGTTTACTATCTGAGGAAGCTGCACTGATAAAGCTGCGATCGATTTTCAAGCCGTCGATGGGAAGTTGATGTAGATAGTTCAGACAAGAGTAACCTGTACCAAAGTCGTCAACAGTTAACATCACTCCTTTAGCTTTAATTTGGTCAAGGAAGCGATGAGTGTTCTCCACATTTTCCATCAGCATACTCTCTGTAATTTCAAGAACTAAGCTCTCTCTTGGCAGAGCGTAAGTTTTGAGCAGTTCGTCTAATTGTTCTAGCAAGGGGTCTTGCATTTGTTGCACGGAGAGGTTAACCGCCAGTTTTAGATCGCGATCGGGAAACTGCGTTCTCCAACGGGCTAACTGTTCACAAGCTGAGTTTAAAGTCCATTGCCCGATGCCAGTGATGAGTTGAGTTTCTTCTGCAATGGTAATAAATGTATTCGGAGAAAGCAATCCTTTTTGAGGATGTTGCCAGCGAATCAAGGCTTCAAAGCTCTTCACCTGTCCTGTTTCTAAGCAAACTATAGGCTGATAATACAGTACAAACTCATCTCTTTCTAGCGCTTGGTGTAAGTCATTTTCGAGATGGAGTCGTTCAACGGTTAGCTGGTGCATTTTGGAATTAAACAAAGCATACCCGTTTCCGCCAGAATGTTTAGCGTGATACATGGCAATATCTGCATCACGGAGAATTGCTTCAGGTTGTTGGTAATTCCCACAAGTGCCAATGACAACCCCAATACTGGTTCTCATGAAAATTTCTCGTTCTTCTATTTTGAAAGAGGAGCGAAAGCCTGCTAAGATTTTTTTCGTCAGTTTCTTCGCGCTTTCCATATTGGGAATCTCTTCTAAAAGAATAACAAACTCATCTCCCCCAATCCGTGCAATAAAATGAGTCTTTTCGATCAACTGAGTAAGAAGCGTTGCGACTTTAATTAATAACCCATCCCCAGCAATGTGTCCGAGACTATCATTAATCAGCTTAAATTGATCGAGGTCAAGAAACAGGACAGCAAATTGAGTATGAGGAACAGTTTGACAATGGTTCAGCAGTTGTTGCAAGCGTTGCTCTAGTAACTTACGGTTAGGTAAACCTGTTAGTTGGTCATGGAAGGCTTCATATCTTAATTGTTCCTCCATCTGAACGCGACTGGTGATATTCAATGAGACTCCAAGAACCCGCTTGGTTTTTGTGGATTGATCTACGAATAGTTTTCCCAAGACTAATAACCAAATCACTTCTCCATTGGGGAGAAATTTTCGATATTCGAGGTTAATTTCCCCAAACTGTTCACAATTGGTGAACGCTGTTTTCACTCTTGGTAAATCTTGAGGATCAACCTCACTAAATTTTTCTTCAGTGGTCAACTCTCTTGAAATTGGCTCGCAATCTTCTCCTCTGAAGTAGCCAAATGTTTTCATTTTTCCCGTTTCTGGGAGATATTCCCAACAAACCAACTCTCCTCCTTCCACTGCTACTTTCAACAAACTCTCCGCTCTCTGGCGACGGCGAATTTCTTGCTTGAGAGTGTGATTCCAGTAGATAAAACCCAGTAATCCAAAGACAGGGACATAGACGATCATTTCAATTAAGACTTCGTGAATTTTGCTCCAGAGGCTAGTTTCTTGCGGTTTTAGCCAGCGATCGCTGCTCTGAGCATAAAAACCTGCGGAATTCTCTTTTTCATCAATAAAAACTTTGGACTGATTTTGATCAATTCCTACTCGCAAAATAGAATTTGTGTTCTCAGCATCAGCTTTGTGGTCTTTGACTGACACACTTGCAATCATGGGGCTAATTAGCACAATTACCCATAAAACTTGCTTAATCCTCACCCGTATTTTCAGCATCACACTTTGATATAAGTTTTTTTTGAACGAAAATAATTTACAGAAATCGCCGCACGCGCCAACGTGCTGCCGTTGGACGGGGCGTATAAACATCCTCAGAGACCTCTGATGACAGCCCCTCATATAAGG
>CAYXDG010000059.1:0-15116 GCA_964463655.1 uncultured Dactylococcopsis sp. | reverse complement strand
AGGAAGTCCGCGCGAAGCATCCCACGTCCTTAAGACGCGGGAGTGCGTCAATAAAACACAGATACCATGTTGTCGCGATGAATAACAGTTTCCGCGCTGCTGGTATAACCCAAAATAAGAGGGATTTTCTCAGATTGATGCCCTTTAATTTGCTCAATTTCTTTTCCACTATAATTGACTAATCCCCGCGCGATTTCTTTTCCGTCACGATCGCACAACACAACGGCTTCTCCCGTTTGGAAGTCTCCTTCAACTTCTATAATTCCAGCAGCAAGGAGAGATTTACCGCGATCGCGAATCGCTTTCACCGCGCCATCATCTAAGTATAGTTTTCCCACTGGCACTAAACTGTAAGCAATCCAACGCTTACGGGCGCTTTCTCCTTGCGGGTGCGCTTCAAATTGTGTTCCTAAAGGCTCTCCTGCTAGGATTTTTGGAATTTGTTGTGGGTAGCGTCCATGAGTAATAATGGTTTTTACCCCCGCATTAGTGGCAATTCGTGCTGCTTCTAACTTTGTCACCATGCCTCCTGTTCCCCATTGAGAGTGAGTTTCTTCAGTTTTTTCTTGTAGTTCTTCTAGTTCTTCGCGAGTGACCACTTGTTTAATGGGTTTGGCTTCTGGGTGATTTCTCGGATCGGCCGAATAAAGGCGATCGACATCCGTTAATAAGAATAAGTAATCTGCTTCCACCAGACTAGCCACCAACGCCGAGAGTGTATCGTTATCCCCAAACTTTAATTCCTCCACAGCAACGGTGTCATTTTCATTCACAATGGGAATCACGCCGAGGTTTAATAATTCCTGAAACGTATTGTAAATATTAACGTATGCAGTGCGCTGAATTAACTCCTGTCGGGTGAGGAGGATTTGTGCGATCGCCTGACCTAAATTAGAAAAGAGGTCATCATAAATCCGCATCAAGCGTCCTTGTCCCACTGCTGCAATGGCTTGCTTCATCGCGGTTGTGCGGGGGCGTTCTTTGATGGCTAAGCGGACACATCCTACGCCCACTGCTCCTGATGATACCAATATAATCTTATTACCATTTAACCGCAAATCTGTCAAGGTTTCTACAAGAGCAGCAATGGTAGAAATTGACAATAATCCTGTGTCGGTTTGAGTAAGGCTAGACGTGCCAATTTTGACAACAACGGTTTGAGACATGAAGCATTCAAGCGCGATCATAATTAATTGAGGCAGTTACCCTGACTTTCCTAGGATAGCTGCCCCTGAGATCATATATATCGATTTATGATTACATATCTAGTTTGATGGCATTTGATTTCTTATCTTTTTTTTAGATTTCTGGGATCAGTTTGATCCTTTGCCTTTAACGTTGATCCCTAACCATTGAGAAATCTGTACTTCTGCGCGACGGATGGGGTAGCTGCGATCGACGATCGCGGGATCAGCCATTGGCTCAACTAAAATTGTAAACATTTTTATTCGATTCCCTGCTAAAACATCTGTCAGCAGTCGATCGCCCACCATTGCAATTTTACTCACTGGTAAATTCATCCCAGCAGCAGCTTGACGCAAACTTTTACGAGACGGTTTACCAGCGCCTACAATGTAGGGAAGGTCTAAAGATTTGGCAATATTACCAATCCGATTTTCACTGAGGTTATTACTCACCAACCAAATCTTAGCAATTGGACGAACTTGTTCCATCCAAGCCATTAATTCTTGACTAGCTTGATGAGACCGCAAAGGAACAAGAGTTTCATCCACATCTAGAATCAGCCCTTCTAGATTATACTTCTTTAAAATTTCAGGGCTAAGATAAATTATAGGTTTTCCCAGCACCAAACTCGGTTTTAATAAATCAGTAAACATTGGTTATTGGTTATTGGTTATTGGTTATTTGTTCTAATAATTGATCCATATCCATTGCAGGTTCTAAACAAGATAATCCTTTACAGACTAATCCCACTGCATCTTTGGGTAATTCAGTTTCCACTTGATAAACACAAGTCGGAAGATATCGAGAGCGTAATTCCTCTAATTTCTCAGCAGTAGAACGGACTAAAGTTCCGTGTAAATACCAATCCAATCCCGAAAATAATCTTGGACAGGCTTGGGGAGACTTTTCCATGATACTGCTAAAGGCTTGCAGTGTTTTTTCGGCACTTGCTAAATAATCCATTTGTTCAGTTAATTGAAACAAGCGCATTAAGTTAGTCACTGCGACCCCATTCGCTGCGGGAGTTGCATTATCAATGTATGTCCGTTCTCGTACAATTAAATCATTGCTGCTATCACTGGCGGTGTTGAAATAGCCTCCTGCTTCCTCACTCCAAAGATATTTATCAAACTCTGTTTGTAGCTGCTGCGCTTTAACTAACCAGTTGGTTACTTTTGGGTCGCAATCATGTAGGTCAAGGAGTGCTTTAATGAAAAGAGAATAGTCTTCTGATTGAGCAGAGACAGTAGCTTTCCCGTTATAGTTGAGACGATGGAAGCGTCCTTCTACCCACTGGTTTTCCCAGATAAAGTTAGCAGCATTCACCGCACAATCCCAGTAAGTCTTTTCTCCAAAAACAGCATACGCCCTTGCTAACCCAGAAATCATTAGGCTATTCCAAGCGGTGATCATTTTGGTATCAGTGACGGGGGGAATGCGTCCTTCCCAGTGGGTTTCCTTGGCTTCAGTGTTATTTGTTGCAGGTGGAAAGGGAATTGTTGGGGAAGAAAGATCGCCATAACGGGCGTTAAATAGCTTTTTCAGAGCCGTTTTTCCAGATTCCGATAAATCCCCCCGATCTTGCCGTTGCAGGACGTTTACGCCTTCAAAATTACCCTCTGGTGTAATGGTAAAGTGAGATCGCAGTGCTGCTAATTCTTTTTCTGTCAACAGACTTTCTAATTCTGAATAAGACCAAACATAAAACGCCCCCTCTTCGGGTTCATCCTGATCAGGAGTCGTGAAGCTATCCGCATCTTGAGAAGCGTAGAAGTATCCCGCAGGTGCTGTCATTTCCCGTTGCAGCCATTGTACTGTCTCCGCGATCGCGCTGACAAAAGCTGGGTCTTGCACCCCACAACTCCATAAGTCCGCCAGATATTCTACAATCTGCCCGTTATCATAGAGCATTTTTTCAAAATGGGGAACTGTCCATGTCCCATCAACGGTGTAGCGATGGAAACCACCACCAACCTGATCATAAATTCCTCCTAATGCTAAATCAAATCCTCTCTGTTGAGTGATTGCTTTTGCATCATAGCGGGAGTCACCAGTGAAGCGAGTTCCCTGTAGGGCTAGTTTGGCATAGGGTATCATGGGGAAACTGGGAGGCGTTCCACGATGATTAGTAATCCCGACAGATGTTTCAATCCCGTTGATCAGTAAATCTCGATCGAGTGCTGTGTCAGACTGAGGAAGAGAGGCGGATTTTTCCAGTAACCCCATCACTTCACTTTTGAAGTTGTTGAGTTTTTCTTTTTCTTGGTCATAGAAGCGACGAATGGCTTTCAGAATGTCTAAAAACCCCGGACGACCAAACTTGGGTTCAACGGGAAAATATGTGCCACCATAAAAGGGGATACGCTCGTCTGGGGTGAGGAAGATATTCAGGGGCCAACCGCCTTGTCCCGTCATCATCTGTAACGCTTGCATATAAATGCTATCAAGATCGGGACGTTCTTCGCGATCGACTTTAATCGGGACAAAATTCTCATTGAGATATTGCGCGATCGCACGATCGGAAAAGGCTTCTCCTTCCATCACTGTACACCAATGGCAACTGGAATAACCCACTGACAAAAAAATGGGTTTATCTTCTGCTTTGGCTTTTAAGAGCGCTTCTGGACACCAATACCACCAATCGATCGGGTTTTCTGCGTGTTTGCGAAGATAGAGACTTTCGGTTTCGGCGAGGCGATTTGTCATGAGTTTTGTTCGGAGTGCATCATTTTCAGTGTGGCATATTTCTGAAACGAGGCAAGGAGAGCGATCACGCAGATACTTTGCCAATTATCTTACCTGTGAAAAAATCCCGATTTTGATCTTCGGAAAAAACTTTTATAAAAATTTAACTTTCAATCGGTTGGCAAGGGATCACGACTAACTGTTGAAAAGATTAACTTTGTTTGCGATATGCGAACGTTTTGCAAAGTACAGAGGCAAATTTATCAGTTTTGTCCCTTTGATTGACAGGACTTTTCATAAAACTCATTATTTCCACAAAATCATTGTCATTTTTTTATATTTTGAGAGACTGATTCAACATTTGACTTGTTTATGAATTATTTTTAAGTGTGGTCATTTGGCGAATAGTAATTAGTAGAATAAAAGAGAGAGAGAAGCAGCCAAGATTAGGAGCGATCGCTGCCTCCCCGACTAGCAAAAAGAAAAAAGGGAGAAGACCAAAAATGCTCACCAAAACCGAAACCTTTATACCAGGTAAATGGTTAGAAACCATTGATGTTCGCGACTTTATTCAAAAGAATTATACTCCCTACACAGGAGACGAATCCTTTTTAGCAGGGGCAACGGAAAAAACAGAAACTCTGTGGGATAAAGTACAACTTTTAATGGCTCAAGAACGGGAAAAAGGCATCCTTGACACCGACACAAAAGTTCCTGCAGAGCTTACGGCTCATGCACCAGGTTACATCGATCAAACCTTGGAAACCATTGTTGGTTTACAAACTGACAAACCCCTGAAGCGAGCGATCATGCCTAATGGAGGAATTCGGGTTGTTAAAAAATCCTTAGAAGCCTACGGTTATGACCTTGATCCTGAAACAGAGGAAATTTTTACCAAATACCGTAAAAGCCACAATGACGGGGTGTTTGCAGTATATACTAAACAAATGCGTTTAGCCCGTCGTTCGGGTTTAATTACAGGACTCCCTGATGCTTATGGTCGCGGTCGCATTATTGGCGATTATCGCCGAGTTGCACTGTATGGAATTGACCATTTAGTACAAGATAAAAAATTACAACTCGAATCCCTAGAAGGGGAAGCCATGACCGAAGAAAACATTCGGTTACGGGAAGAAATTTCTGAACAAATTGTCGCGCTTCAAGACCTGCAAAAAATGGCAGCCAGCTATGGGTTTGATATTAGCCAACCCGCCAGCAATGCTCAAGAAGCCATTCAATGGACATACTTCGGTTATCTAGGCGCGGTGAAAGAACAAAATGGTGCAGCGATGTCGTTAGGACGGGTCTCCACCTTCCTTGATATCTACATCGAACGCGACTTAGAACAAGGATTAATCAGCGAAAGCCAAGCTCAAGAAATGGTTGACCATTTCGTGATGAAATTACGGATGGTGCGTTTCCTACGAGCGCCAGAATACAATCAACTCTTCTCAGGCGACCCCACTTGGGTAACTGAATGCTTAGGAGGAGTCGGTTTAGATGGTCGTCCATTGGTCACTCGAACCAACTTCCGTTTCCTACATACCCTGTATAACTTGGGACCTGCCCCAGAGCCGAATTTAACCGTATTGTGGTCAGAAAATCTCCCCATTAACTTCAAACGCTACTGCGCCAAAGTTTCCATTGATACCAGTGCCATCCAGTATGAAAATGATGACTTGATGCGTCCTGAATATGGCGATGATTATGGCATTGCTTGCTGTGTTTCTGCAATGCGAATCGGAAAACAAATGCAGTTTTTTGGCGCACGGGTAAACTTAGCAAAAGCCTTGCTGTATGCGATTAATGGTGGCGTTGATGAAAAATCAGGAGATCAGGTTGCGCCTGTGAGCGAACCCATTACTTCCGAATATCTCGATTATGATGAAGTGATGGAGAAATTTGAAGGCTTGGTGGGCTGGTTATCAAATGTCTATGTGAACGCTCTCAACATCATCCACTATATGCACGATAAATACGCTTATGAACGTCTGCAAATGGCGTTACACGATCGCGATGTTTATCGGACAATGGCTTGTGGGATGGCTGGCTTATCCGTTGTTGCGGATGCTCTCTCGGCGATTAAATATGCGAAGGTCAAAGTCATACGCGATGAAAACGGCTTAGCAGTTAATTATGAAATCGAAGGGGATTATCCCAAATACGGCAATAATGACGATCGAGTAGATAGCATTGCGGTTAATCTAGTAACAGATTTAATGAACCACATCCGTCAGCATCAAACCTATCGTCAAGCAACCCCCACCCAGTCCATTCTCACCATTACCTCCAACGTGGTTTACGGTAAGAAAACAGGAAACACTCCTGATGGACGCGAAGCAGGGAAACCCTTCGCCCCGGGGGCCAATCCTATGCACGGACGGGATACAAAAGGGGCAATCGCTGCTTTATCTTCCGTGGCAAAACTTCCTTATGAAAATGCCCAAGATGGTATTTCCTACACCTTCTCGATCGTTCCCCAAGCGCTAGGAAAAGGCGATGACAACCGCATCAGCAACCTAACCGCGATGTTAGACGGTTACTTCCACGACACAGGACATCACGTTAATATTAACGTCCTCAACCGTGAAACTCTCCTTGATGCAATGGATCATCCTGAGAAATACCCACAATTGACGATTCGTGTTTCAGGTTACGCTGTTAACTTCATTAAACTGACACGGGATCAGCAAGAAGACGTGATTTCTCGCACCTTCCACGGACGGGTTTAGACCCCCTATAATCCCCCCTAGTCTTAGAAAGGGGGGGGACAGTTACCAGTGAAAGGTTCAGTAGTGCGACCATCTTGGTCGCTACTAATACCATTTTGGAAAAGTCAAGTTACAATCAACCCCCCTTAGAAAGGGAGGGACAGTTACCAGTAAAAGGTTCAGTAGTGCGACCATCTTGGTCGCTACTAGATTCTAAATTGAAATTCAACTAAAGCCCCCAGAGTGGGGAAAAGTGCAAAGCAAACGATATTTATGATCACTACCACATCGACACCCATTAAAGGACGAATTCACTCGATCGAAAGTTGTGGAACGGTTGACGGGCCAGGGATTCGTTTTGTTATCTTCACACAAGGTTGTCCATTACGTTGTTTATATTGTCATAACCCTGACTGTCGCCACATCGAAGACGGAAAAGAAGTCAGCGTGGATGAGTTAATTACAGAAATCCAAAAATATCGATCCTATATGCGCTTTTCTGGCGGTGGTGTGACGGTAACGGGGGGAGAACCCTTGATGCAACCGCAGTTTGTCGCTGAAATCTTCAAACAGTGTCAAGCATTAGGGATTCATACCACCTTAGACACTTCGGGTTATACTCAAATTGAAGCAGCGAAACCTGTCCTTGATTACACTGATTTAGTTTTACTGGATATCAAATCTTATAAGCCTGATATCTACCGCACCGTGACCAATGTTGCCATTGAACCTACGCTTCAGTTTGCTCGTTATCTTAATCAGATCAATAAACCTGCTTGGATTCGGTTTGTCTTAGTTCCTAACCTAACTGATCCTGTGGATAATGTTAAAAATTTAGCAGAATTTGTGGCAAGTCTGGATAATGTAGAAAAACTAGAAGTTTTGCCCTTTCATCAAATGGGCGAATACAAATGGGAACAACTTGGCTATGATTATCTACTGAAAGACACACAACCCCCAACTCCAGAATTAGTTACAAGTACCATTGAAATTTTCCAAAGCTACGGAATAAAAGTTAATTACTAATTAGTCATCAGTCATTGGTCATTAGTCATTATGAAAAACTGAACCTCAAGTGTGATTACAAAGAACAAATAACTAAGAACTAATGACAAACAAAAAAAAGGAGAATTCATTAATGACCGTAACCAATCTTCAAGAACTAGAAACCCTCATTTCCCAAGTTAGAGCTGCCCAAGCAGAATACTCTACATTTCCTCAAGAAAAAGTTGATGCAATCTTCAAAAAAGCAGCCTTAGCTGCGAACATGAATCGCATCCCCCTAGCCAAAATGGCAGTCAAAGAAACAGGAATGGGAGTTCAAGAGGATAAGGTGATCAAAAATCACTTTGCTTCCGAAGAAATTTATAACAAGTATAAACATGAGAAAACTTGTGGGGTCATTGAATCTGATCCTCACTATGGGATTCAAAAATTAGCTGAACCCATTGGGATTTTAGCAGGAATTGTTCCCACGACGAATCCGACATCGACAGCAATTTTTAAGGCTTTAATTGCGCTAAAAACTCGCAATGCGATTATTTTTTCCCCTCATCCTCGCGCGAAACAATGTACAATCGAGGCTGCAAAAATTGTCCGCGATGCAGCAGAAAAAGCGGGCGCACCTGCTAATTTAATTGGTTGGATTGATGAACCAACCATCGAACTTTCTCAAGCATTAATGCAGCATCCCAGCATTAATTTAATCCTCGCTACGGGGGGACCTGGTATGGTGAAAGCGGCTTATTCTTCAGGTAAACCTTCCTTGGGTGTGGGTGCGGGAAATACCCCTGCGGTGATTGATGAAACGTCAAATATTTTAATGGCGGTCAGTTCCATTTTAATCAGTAAAACCTTTGATAATGGCATGATTTGCGCTTCGGAACAATCTGTGATTGTGGTTGATGAAGTGTATGACAAAGTTAGACAAGAATTCATCGATCGAGGTGCATATTTCCTTAACTCTGAAGAAATGGAAAAAGTCCGTCAAATCTTATTTGTTGATGGACGATTAAACGCTAAAATAGTCGGTCAATCAGTGCAGAAAATTGCAGAAATTGCTGGAATTAAAGTTCCAGAAAACAGCAAAGTTTTAATGGGTGAAGCGGAAGAAATCAGCCATGACGAACCCTTTGCGCTAGAAAAATTGTCCCCTGTTTTGGCAATGTATCACGCGCAAGATTTTGAAGACGCGACCACAAAAGCACAGCAATTAATCAGTCTAGGTGGACGGGGACATACTTCTGTTCTTTACACAGCGCAGAAAAATCACTCGCGAATTCTGCATTTTGAAAGCAAATTAACCACAGGACGAGTGTTAATTAATACGCCATCTTCTCAAGGCGCAATTGGAGATTTATACAACTTCAAACTCGATCCATCTCTCACCTTGGGTTGCGGAACTTGGGGTGGTAACTCTGTTAGCGAAAACGTCGCACCACACCACTTATTAAACATCAAAACTGTCTCCGAACGGCGGGAAAATATGCTTTGGTTCCGCATTCCCCCAAAAATTTATTTCAAATTTGGTTGTTTACCCGTTGCTTTGCAAGAATTAAGAGGAAAAAAACGAGCCTTCATTGTCACCGATAAACCCTTGTTTGATATGGGGTTACTCAAGGAAGTAACAGACGTTTTGGATGAAGTGGGTGTGGAACATCAAGTGTTTTATGACGTTAAACCCGACCCAAAATTGTGTGAAATCAATAAAGGGGTGGAAGCGATGAACAGTTTCCAACCTGATGTGATCATCTCTTTTGGTGGCGGTTCACCCATGGATGCAGCCAAAATCATGTGGTTGATGTATGAACATCCCGAAGTTGAGTTTGAGGGAGTCGCGACTCGCTTCATGGATATTCGCAAACGGGTTTATGATCTACCAGAGTTAGGGGAAAAAGCAATGATGATCGCGGTTCCTACCACATCAGGAACAGGTTCTGAGGTTACGCCGTTTGCGGTTGTAACTGACGAGAAAACAGGGATTAAGTATCCTTTAGCAGATTATGCGTTAACCCCCAATATGGCAATTGTTGATCCTGAGTTGGTGATGAACCTTCCGAAACGATTAACCGCTTATGGTGGAATTGATGCGTTAACTCATGCTTTAGAAGCCTATGTTTCTGTTGTTGCGACAGAGTTTACTCAAGGACTCGCGTTAGAAGCGATCGAGCTATTATTCAAATATCTGCCCAATGCTTACAAATACGGCGCAAATGACCCCATAGCACGGGAAAAAGTCCACTATGCAGCGACAATTGCAGGGATGGCGTTTGCCAACTCCTTCTTGGGAATCTGTCACTCGATGGCGCACAAACTCGGCGCGACGTTCCATGTGCCACACGGGTTAGCCAATGCGTTGATGATTTCTCATGTGATTCGCTATAACACCACAGATGCACCGTTTAAGCAAGCAATTTTCCCCCAATATGAATATCCTCACGCAAAAGAACGCTATGCGCGGATTGCAGATTATTTGAAACTGGGAGGGGAAACCCCTGATGAACAGGTGGAAAATCTGGTTAACGCGATCGAGGAATTGAAACAAAAACTCGACATTCCTTTGACGATCAAAGAAACCTTACACGGCGAAGATCGCGAATTCTACGAAAAGCTAGAAAACCTTGCGGATCAAGCCTTTGATGATCAATGTACGGCGGCGAATCCTCGTTATCCTTTAATTAATGACTTAAAAGAGTTGTATGTTTTGGCTTATCAAGGTTGTCGTGTGGATAGCATGATGTATCATGCTGAAACGGAAACCCCTGCTGATTACGTTGTTTAAGGGAAAGCGCTTCTAACCCTCCCCTCTCTTTCCCCCCATTGGGGGGCTTTGCTAAAAATATGAGCCATCCTCTTGGGTTTCTTCAAGAATTAACGGTTTCCCCAAATAATTCCCTCACTCGTTGACGAATCGCAACTAAATTTAAGGATAAATCTTGCTTGAGTCGCCGTTCAATTAAACTCACTGGCATTGTTCGCTTCGGCCACACAAAAACACTGTAAACTAATTGGGTGGCGTTGTCTTGGGGGTCTAATCTCCAGTATCCTGAAAAGGCTTTGAAGTCTCCTTCGACCATTTCAAAATTAATGCGATCAGGATAGGTTTCCACTAAATCTAACACGACTCGCGCCTTAAAATTAACCTTCAACAGTTGTTGTTTACCCACTTGTTCTAAACGGATTTTTTCCCCTTCAGGATGTTCTAGGCGTTGACTTTTTTCTAAACTGGGAATAAATTCAGGTAATGCTTCATAATTAGTTAATACTTGCCACACGGATTCTCGCGGGTGCGCGATCGCGATCTTGCTCGTAATTTGGCGTTGACGTTGAGCAATTTCTTCCGTTTCAATACTAACGGCTTCTAACTCAGGGTTTTCCCCTTCATTTTCAAATTGTGGATCAATCACGATTCTTCTTAAAGTAATACTTCATGGATAGACCGAGGAAACGTAACAGAAAATGTGGTTTCCCCAACTCCTTCAGGATTATACTGGCTATCAAGTTCAATTGTGCCATGCAGGTGTTGCACTAGGGCTTTAACTAACGCTAATCCTGTGCCTGTGCCGGGAATGGTTTTCTCGATCGCCTCTTTTCCCTGTAAAAATGGCTCAAAAATACGGTTGTGTTCTGAAGGAGCGATCCCATAACCAATATTAGTGATACTGATGCGAACATGGTAGCGGGTGTTTTGAGACACTCTTACTGTTACCGTTGTCTTGGGTCGAGCATACTTTCCCGCATTGCTTAACAATTCCAAAAAGATGCGCTGTACGCTCTCTGTATCACTATACAAAGACGGAGGAGATTCGGATTCTAATTCTAAAACAAGGTCTAATCCTTTGCGCTCCCATTGATACAGAAACTCTTCTCCCAGTTCAGTTAAAAGTTGCTCAAGATTAATCGGATCAACTTGCACTGTATTGGCTTGTTTGACCCCTTGTAGTAGTAAAAGGTCTTGAATTAAACCGTGTTCTCGACTCCATTCTTGTTCTAAAATTGTCAGATATTTTTCTCTTCGTTCTTCGGAAAGTTTGGGATGACTCAGCATCTTGATCGCCATCTTCATTGTTGTCAGAGGGGTGTTTAACTGATGACTCATTCCTTCTAAAAACTGATCTTTAAGTTGGTTTAGCTGCTTGAGTTGCTTAACTTGTTGTCGGGTGGTTTCATAAAGTTTGGCTTGAACATCTAAACTGCGTTGTAGTTGGGCTGTGCGTTCCTCCACAAGGAAATGAACCCTTTCTAAGGCTTTCTTTTGAATAATCGCCATACTCACTTGGTCACAGATCCAACTGACTATTTCTTGTTCTTCTGATGACCACGATCGCGCCGTTTCATCTTGCAACAGTAAGAATCCCAAGACCATTTGCGAGTTCGGCGACTCAGTATTGCTTCCCATCAGAGGGACAATCAGCAAGGATAAAACTGGATTTGGCGCATCAAAAACCAGTGGTTCAGGAAAACTGTAGATTGTGTTTTTTATTAAAGGAAGCGGTGCTTGTTGCCAGGCTTTGAAACAGAGAGGACTGTCCGCGAGGGAAAAATGGTTTAAGGACACTTCCCAGAGGGGGGTTTTTGCCCATTGGGTCATGGGTTGCACTTCAATGTTTGGATCGGAGATTTCACGGCGATCGCAAAACCTGGGTTCAGCATAGCGTAACATGACAGCAATCCCTCTGGTGATGTCTAAAGTCTGGACTGTGTGCGCGATCGTATTGTGTAAGAGGGTTTCCACTTCTTGGGAGTGATGAATCGCTGTGGTTACCTTTTGTTGCAGTTGTTGGTAACGTTGATGTTTCTCCACTTCCAGTTTTAATTCTAGTGTTTGTAGAGCCACTGACAACGGTGCTTGGATATTTGCTTTTAGATGATGATTTAGCCCCAATGGTTCGTCACTACCAATCACCAGCCATCCCAACTGCTTTGGCTGATCGATCGCACAAATTTCCCAATTTTTTAAGCTCAAATTCTGTTGGAGGAGAGTTAAGATATTGTCACGAATTTGATTTTCATCTCCCCTGAACATCTCTGTCATCAGACGTTTCAGTTTGTTTTCCAGAATAACCAATCCGGTTTGATCTCTAAAATTCAAATCACTCCAACTGGCACTCTGACCAGTGTGAATTGTCATCAAGAAACCAACTCTCCCCCTTAAATATTCCGTTAGTTTCTTCACAACTTCCGGCAAGAGTCCCTTAAAGTGATCAGTTTTTAGGGCTAATTCATTAAGCTCTTGTCCAATGTGTGCTTTTTCCACAATTACAACCGACTGTCATGAGTTGATTACTACCTTTACCTTCTGTTTTTTAGACTCTGCGTGAGTCTAGATTGTTCCTTCCCCGAAAGGTAATCACGCAGCAATGAAGGCCATGACTTGCTCTGCTCTTAGGACAATTGGGGGAGAGAAAACAGTTACTCTTTATTGTTCCCAAATCTTGGCAAATTATGACTCAGAAGGCTTTAATGTTCAAATATATGATCAAATTGTTGTAAATCTAATTTAACGAAAGTTGGGATACAGGTAAAACATTCTTGGGTTAATTCCCAACGGTCTTCTCGCATCAAAATTTTCTTTAGTTTCTCCTTCATGCTAATCAGATAGCGCACATCGTTGGCTGCATAGCTTAACTGTTCTGGGGATAAGTTTTCCATGTCTCCCCAATCAGAACTTTGAGAGCGTTTATCTAATTCCACTTGCTCTAATTCCTGAACGAGACTTTTCAAACCATGACTGGATGTATAGGTTCTTGCGATCTTGCTAGCTATTTTAGTGCAGAAAATCGGCGTTGTCATCACGCCGAATGTATTGTAGAACTGAGCGACATCAAAGCGGGCAAAATGAAACACCTTTTCCACATTGGGTGCGGTTAAGAGTTGTTGGAGATGATCGGCGCTGGTTTGTCCTTTTGCAATGCGAATCATGATCACATTGCCATCAGGATCACATAACTGCACCAAGCAGAGGCGATCGCGCATTGGATTTAAACCCATTGTTTCCGTATCGATCGCCACTGCTTCCTGTGATAAATACTGCTGTAATAAAGAGTCTGATAAATCTCGATCGCAAATTTGCAAAGTTGATAAGTCCATTAATGCTCCTCTAAATACTTCGCAACCGTTTGGACATCTTTATCCCCTCGTCCTGAACAGTTAATAACAATTTTCGGTGAACCAGACAATTGAGGACAGAGAGTGTCAAGATAAGCAAAGGCATGAGCCGTTTCTAAAGCTGGAATAATTCCTTCTAAGCGGGACATCCGTTGAAACGCTGCGACCGCTTCGGCATCCGTAACACTGTAATATTCAGCGCGACCGCTATCTTTCAAGTAACTGTGTTCGGGTCCCACCCCTGGATAATCTAACCCCGCACTGATGGAATGAGCTTCTGTGACCTGTCCATCGTCATCTTGCAACAGATAACTCATTGCGCCATGTAAGACTCCTGGTGTCCCTCTGGTGAGGGTTGCTGCGTGTTTAGGGGAGTTTAGCCCTTCCCCCCCAGCTTCCACTCCGATGAGGCGAATAGAGGGTTCTGAGACAAATTCTGAAAACAGTCCCATTGCATTCGACCCACCACCAACACAAGCGAGAAGAATGTCAGGGAGTCCGCCCCATTTTTCTTGACATTGGCGACGGGTTTCTTGTCCAATAATAGCATGGAAGTCGCGCACCATCATCGGATAGGGATGGGGGCCTGCTACTGAGCCTAAAATATAGTGAGTGGTTTCAACATTGGTTACCCAATCGCGAATGGCTTGGGAGGTTGCATCTTTAAGCGTCCCATTTCCTGCTGTCACGGGTTCAACCGTTGCGCCCATCAACCGCATCCGAAACACATTGAGCGCTTGACGTTCCATATCGTGAACGCCCATATAGATGACGCATTCTAAGCCAAAACGAGCGCAAACAGTAGCGGTTGCCACGCCATGTTGACCTGCACCGGTTTCAGCAATAATGCGTTGTTTCCCCATTTTACGAGCGAGGAGGACTTGCGCGATCGCGTTATTAATTTTATGCGCTCCTGTATGGTTTAAATCTTCTCGTTTGAGATAAATTTGTGGCGTTGTGCCATCAGGTTGGGCATAATATTCGCTAAGGCGTTCGGCAAAATAGAGAGGGCTTGGCCGTCCCACATAATCTTTTAAAAGCTGGGTTAACTGACGGTTATAGTTAGAGTCATGACGAATCTGGTGATAGGCTGTTTCGAGTTCACTCAGGGCGCAGATGAGGGTTTCAGGAACATATTTTCCGCCAAACTGACCGAAACGTCCTTTTGCGTCTGGATATTGAGATTGAGATGTAGGGGAGACCGATGATACTGTCACTTTTCTTGAATTTCTTGATATTACAGCAAACAGTCCCTATTCTAATACAAGTTTGTTATTGGTTATTAAGGGAGACCTGCGGGGAATCGTTCTTCGGTAGGGTGGGCATTGCCCACCCTAGAAAGTCTAAGACTGAGACTATCGGCTGTTCGTCCCTCTTAGAGTGAGTAGCATAACGTAACAAAACGGTCTAAACCTTCTTATTTCGTTT
>CAYXDG010000058.1:10598-22134 GCA_964463655.1 uncultured Dactylococcopsis sp. | reverse complement strand
GGCATCATTCTGTGAAGGAAGAATCCTCTCGCCTTTAGGCAGAGGAGTTGTCAATATTCACTCAGGGATTAACTAAGGAGCGCACCGAATAGAACTCATCATCCGTAAGGAAAACACGAAAGGAAAACTCACCACTCGAACTCTGCCAGTAATAGAGGAACTGCGATCGCTGCAAGAAGTGCGTTGGGTTTACAAGGAACTGAGGAAAGCATGGCATCCCGATGTTAGTCCGTTTTCGGAATCCGAAACCAATGCAAGATTCGACTGGCTAAAGCAAGCCTACACCACGCTGGTTAACAATTGGAGTCGGTTTGACCCACAAAATCCACAAATACCAGCCGAACGAGTTGAGAAGCTGAAAGGTCAAGATTTACAGTGGGAATCTCAGTCCTTTTGCTAGGAAGGAGAAGAGAACTTCACGACACCTTAATCAACAGGAATCAAAATCCTAAGTTACCCCGCGCGATCGCGCCTCCCTAAAGCTCAAATCCATTGCTCTTAAAGGCTGGGTAGTAAAGAGCTAGGCTGTCCAAAGTAGGTAACCGCAACATCTTGTTTAGCTCTAGTTGCTGAGACATGAACCAGACAACGTTCAGCGTCTAGTAATTGATTTCGTTTCGTTTGGTCTGGAGCTTGTTGAATCATGTATTTTGGTGGTAAATATTCAGCATTGAAACTAGCAAGAATAACGTGCTCAAACTCTAACCCCTTAACACGGTGCATCGTAGAAAGACGAACCCCTGATTGAGATAAATCATCTGGCTCATTGGGTTTCAGCACATAGGTCGGTATTTCCTTTTGTTCTAAAGTCTTTTTATAGCGTTCACATAAATCATTCGTTCTAAGGACGATACAACTAGAAGCAAAGCGTCCTCTGCCATCCTCGGTATCATCCGTTTGGAGTTGGTGCAGATATTGAGTAATAAATTCAATTTCTTCTTCAAAAGAAGTAAAACCTTTTATTAGAGGTTCTTTTCCCGTGAGAAGAGAGTAGTATTCCTTGAGATCGTCTGAGCCTTGATCCAAATCATCCACTTTCACATTAGAGAGAACGCGAGTTGCCCATTTTCTGGTCTCTTCCGTTGTCCGATAATTGACCTTTAATTTATGAGAACGTCCCCGAATTTCAATTCCACAACGGCTAAGAACCACTTGACGACCGTAAATTCGTTGGTGGGGGTCGCCGACAATAAATAGATCATTGCCTTGAGTTTGGCGGGAAACAATACTTTTGATTAAAGTAAACTCGGGTTCTCCCAAATCTTGTGCCTCGTCAACAATAATCGATTTGAAGGGAAGAACCTCCCCTGACTTATTAGTAATCAGATGATAAGCATCGCGCATGGCATCATCTCGCTCTTTCCAGCCTCGTTCTTTCATTAAAGAAGAAAATTCCTCAAACACTGGCCAAATCGTTGATCGTTGTAGTCGATTTAGTCGGGTTCCTCTCCCGGTGCGTGATACTTTCAGATAATCTTTAACGCTGTTGATTTGGTGTTTCTTAATCACTTGACTCCACTCTTCCTTATAAAACGATAGAGACAAAAATGGAGATTCGGGGGCGAGGGTGTAGGCTTGCTCCCATAACTGGTCAAGACGTTGGTCGTAAATAATTTGTGGGGTCATCCCTTCATTTTTCAAGAAGTTAGACACCCAACGATCGAGGTTTTCTACCCGAATGCGCTTCATTGTTTCCGAAGAGCAGATCAGTTTTAATCCGTTCTCAATATCAGTGGCTAAATTGCGGGAGAAGGTTAAGAATAAAATGCGATCATAAGAATCAGTAAAGCGGTTTTCTGCTAACCATTTAGCACGGTGCATCGCTGCTACAGTTTTTCCAGTTCCTGCTCCTCCCAAAACGCGAACGGGTCCATTCCAATCTCGTTCTACAAGACGGCGTTGACTGGGATGAAGAAATACTCGCCATTTTTGTAGAGGTGCTGCCAGCATTTCTTGTAATTCCGCATCGTCTTCAATAATGCGAAATCGTTGACGACTATCCTCGTTTTCAATGGCTTTGATAAGATTGTCTGGATCAACTTCTTGTTCTTTAGTTTTATGCTGTTCATTGAAGGTTTCTTGTAAGGTATAGCCCGCTGCCAGCATAAAGATCGCATCCGCGGCTTCTGTCGGTAATTTCGGGAGGAGTTGCTCCACTTCTTCATCCGTGACAACAGCACGAACCGCTCCTAGCATGGCTTCAGGAACGCCTAAACGCAACAGATGACGATCGCGCAGTTCCTGAAAACGACCTTTGACTTCTTCTTTCTTATACCGACTCGCCAGTTCCGCTTCTAAAGAACTCGCTTCTTCCACATCCACTATTTGTAGAGCTCCTGATACAGGATTAACCTGACAAACATGACGGAATGCCCATTCATAGGCGCGGTCATGATGATCGACCCATAGAATCAAATAGACGTTATTCTGCTCAGGTTTAAGGAGAATCGCCCGATAGGTTTGATCCACACGCACAGATTTTAAGCGGTTGTCTTTAGCTTGTTTAATGGGTTCATAGTTCAAGCTGGAGCTAGTTGGGTCGCGTTTAAACTTATCAATTAAGCTCGTGGTTTTTCCTTGAATTGATTTAGGTAGCCGACTAAACGCATCGAGAAAGCTAGCAGCGATCGCGAGTTTGATTGTATGATTAACCATTATTTAACTCCAAATAATATTGTTGAAACAATTCAGGCTGATTTAAAAGATCAGAAATTGTTGTTACCCGCCAACCCAAAGCCTCAAATTGTTCTTGAACCGCTTCATCTACATTTGATAACACAGCCAGTTTCTTTTCTGACCAAGCAAATTCTGCTTCTCCTAAGACCGTTCCCATTGCATTAACCAGTTCAAAACCGACTTCGGGGAGAGGCCAATCTTCTGCTTTCATAGCAGAGGCTAATTGTTTCGCTTCAGCATCGAAGAGAACCGTTTCAATTTCAGCCCAAGCGGCTACGAGTTCATTGGATAAGGGGGTTTCCTCTGGTTCAATCGTGGTGTCGGATTCGTCGGGGAAAATTGGATCAAAGTTGACTCCTTCCTGCAACCCTTTTGCAGAGAGAAAATAACTAAAATCGAGAAATTGTAAAAGATTAAATTGATGGAGAACACCCACCCAAGCCTTTTGTAATTCTTCGTCTGTTACTTGAGCCCGATCATTGAGCCAAGTTAAAATAAATGCACCTTTACTGTCTTTGTTTTGATGTCTTGCTTTATCAATCGCGATATAACTTTCTACTAACGATTCACTGCTAAATGAAGGTAAGCTAACTTTATCAATATATTGAGGTGTTTCCATAAATGCCGTAAGACGGTCTGGCGAAATAAAGTTTGTAACTTGTTGCTTCCAGTTTGTAGCAGTAATAGAGTTCGTCTTAATTTGAGCAAATGTTCTAACTAGAGCATGACTCGTCCACAGTTGTGGATCAGGATTAGCTAAAAAGTGCATTAAGTTGGTAAAATTATTCCCCTCTGCTACCCCTTGGAGTTTATCGCATTGATACTGGCGGTACATCGCTGCTTTTTGAGACTGAAGTTTGGGATTACAATCTAAAGTAATAAGATTGCTAAAAAAGTTTTTGTTAGAAGCATCTGATCGGGCTTCGATATCAGACCAACTCAAAGACCAGATATAATAACGGGAACTGCGAATAATTGCCATTCTTTGTAGGAAATCGTAGCCAATTTGATTGTTATGATACTTCCAACCATCTGTAAAAACGACAATTGGACGTAACTTAGCTGCATTTCTAACTGGCCAAAAGACAAAATCGGCTTTACTCGAAACGCTAATTCCTTCTTCTTCTCCCAGCACCACTTGCGGTTCAATATTCCAAGAAGATTCGCCAATTTTTAGAAAATATCCTGATTTACCATTAACAATTTCACTATGGAAAGTAACAGGTTCTCCCCGATATTGATAAGAAGCTACAGCTTCAATAAATCGCTGTTCAAGGATGCTATCAAAGAGAGTATTTAATTGAACTTGAGAGAGATTATTTTCTTCTTTTGCTAATTTGTCTTGACGACTGACGATCGCGTTGAGTAAATCCATCGCACTAGAGCGACTGGTATAATCGCGTTCAAAACTATTGCGATAGGCAAACAAACATTTATAACAGCCATCTTCGCAATCACAACTGCGTAACAAATTCAAACTCTCTTTGAACATTTGAAATAGCTGATCAGGATTTTTAATCAATTGTCTAAGATAACCTGTCCCACCCGGAACAGTATCATAAAGGAACAAAAATGGCTTACGAAAAGAACTATTCGGTTGTGGTTCTTCGCTAATTAAAGTTCTTAAATGATTTACCTGTCCCTTAAAATATAGCTTTAATCCCAGTTGTAAAGCAGCAATAAAAGAGTGAAATTTCTGGGGAGATGTGAGAGTATCAATTGGCATTAACAAGCGAATCGATTCCGATTCAAACTCACGAAATAGATAGATAATATCAGTGAAATGAGTTTCATCATCATCTCCTTGATAACGGCAAGATGATGTATGGTTTTTTTGATTCGCTCCCTTATAAACGGTTCCGCAACTTCGACAGACCTTGAAACCAGCGCGAGATTGTACTTCTCCAGCGATTTCTACCACGTCGGCTTGGGGGTTAGCTTCGCCAAAATTGATTTCTCGGAAGGTAGTGCGATCGATAAATTCAAAGCCAAAGGGAAACATCTCATCTTGAACCAGATAACCATCTCCTCGATCGCGCGGATCAAAATCAGGGAACAGTTTACGGGTAAAAAAAGCAGGGGTGCGGTCATCGCGATCATCCCGAATCCGACTGGAATGATCCCCCGTAGTTGCCATGACTTGGCGCAGTTTTGCCATTTTACGAGTTCGTCCTTGATCCCGCCACATGGTATCGCCACAACGAGGGCAGGTTTTTTGTTGAACATCTTCACCTAAAGTACGAGTAGCATAGGTGCATTGACGGCAAAATCGCCATTCTTCAATATGGGCAAGATTGAGATCAACACGATCAATTTTCACTTGTCGTCCTTCCGCATAGAAGAGACTAGAAGGGACTAATTCTCGAATTGCTGCACCACTGGGACGTTCATATTCTAAAGAAAAGGTATCAAGTCCCCCATTTTGAGTATTGCCAGTGGTTTGTTTTTTACGCCAGATAATTGATTTGAGAATGACACCTGTTTCAGGAAACGCATAATTAGGAATCAGCCCTTCATCCGTGAAGAAATTGAGGGTATTTTTGTCATCTATATTCTTCTTAATCTGTCTAAAACCGTTCTGTTCCTGTTTCAGTTCAGCAATTTCTTCTTCATAATCCTTACTTTTCGGTGCTTTTTCTTTCTCCTTAATTTTACGACGCAAGGTATCAATTTGACTCTGCAAACGTTGCCGTTCTTCTGCTACTTCTTGTAAACGGTTTAAGATGCGCCAGCTTAATCCTCCTTCGTCTTGTTCCCCTTTTTCGATAAATATGTGAAGTTGAGCTTTAGTCCGTTCGCTGATTTGTTGGGGAAAGAGATTAAAAAAGTCTTCCAACAAGGTTGTATGATGCGCTTGAATATAGTGCAGCCAAGGATAGGGAAATTGATTAACCTGTTGCCGTTTCACTGCATCTAAAACTAACTTCAGTTGTTCAGGGACTTGTGAAGGTTGAATCCCCGTAGCAATCCAGCGATCGAGACAATAAGCGGTTAACTGCCGTTGTAGAATAGCCGACGCATCTAGATAAAAGCCAGGAGTTTCCACACCACCTGAAATCATCGTTAGTGGCTCTGCCCAGAAAAAGAGGTCATGGGGTTTTCCATTCGCGATCGCCACAATAAAGGAATTACCATCAGTTCTTCCAGTGCGACCCACCCGTTGTTGATAATTCGCTTGGGTGGGGGGAACTGAACACAGTAACGCTGAGGATAAATCCCCAATATTAATTCCCATTTCGAGGGTCGAGGTTGCTGATAAAAGGTTGGGATAATAGCGTTCTTGCGCTGCGATAAATTGATTTTCAATTTCTTCTCTGACACTGCGGTCTAACAAGCCTGTATGTTCCCGTGCAAAAATACGCCAGAGTTCCCCTCGGGAGTATAATTGACGATAGAAGTCTAATTCTTTCCGCTGCGATCGCTGATATCGTCCCGTACAGGTACTTTGTAAACAAGGAGCATTCTCCCATAAGGAAAGGGTGTTCGGTTGGCTGACAATACCATGAGAGCAGCGATCGCATTCGAGATAATTTGCTTGAGCATCTGCCGTGAGAGCCTTCAATTCTAACCCCCAAACCGTGGTATTTTTCGCGGTGTAACGTTGTCCGACAATGCCGTGTTTTTCCAGAGTATTGAGAATCAGGTCATAGATAAGAGGAAGTTGAGTTTCTCCGAGGGTTAACTCACCTGTAGCGAAAAAGTGTTTATAAGCGTGAAGGCTACACCAACTAGAACGATTATTTTTCTTCAAGATGGCTTCAAAATTTGTCCCCTGTCTCTCAGCAAGATAGGACGGGTTGAGAGAAGCGGGTCCCATTGCTGGCATAAACGGCGGTCTTTGTAAGAGATAAGTGTTTCCCTCGGTTTCGATATATCTGTCAGTGAGAGGATGTAACAGCGCCCCTTTAATCCGTAGATGGTGAATGAAGCCTAAAAGAAAACATTTCAAAGTGTCAGCATCTAGATGGTGCAGTGCGCCCACTTCATTTTGCAAACGCCATAATAACTCTTGGGTCGCTGTCTCCAATAGAGAGGGTTCAACCTGTACCGCACAAGCTCCCGTTCGTTCTAAGGATGCTCCGAAACTACTGCGTAATCCGATTTCTGTCAGCAGTTCCCAGTCTAACCGCTTGTCGATAAACTCCTTAAGTTGAGAGGAACAATCACCTGTTTTTTGCAGGTTTTCCCATTCGGCTAACCATTCCAAATCGGTGGGCATAAATGTCGCAACATAATCAGCATCACTGCCCAATTGTGTCTGCCAATAAGTTTTAAAGTCCCTAAGAATTGTGTTCAGTGTTTTCCCATTGCCTTGATTCTGTAAGTATTGACAGAGTGCGGTGCGGATGGTAGTGCGAAAAGTTCTTGCTTCAAAAAAGCCTGCGCGATGGGCGGCATCCTGCACGGAGTCGGAAAAAGCGATCAGTTTACGGTCTGAGTTATAAGTAGAGCTATAGAGTGTTCCAATGGCAGCACTAGCTAAACTCGCTGCTCGTGATCCTAAAATCGCTAACCCGTCTTTATTGCCACAGAAAGGACAATCGCGGGTAATAAAGCGTTGCGTTCCTCCAGTTGAGGTTTGTGTCGCCTGAATCATGTTGGGTTCGACAACAGAAATCAAGTTCTCACTGCCACAGTTTAAGCATTTGTGATGGTCTTTTTCTCCCAGCGTGAAACAGTCTTGACAGAAGGTTTTGGTGTGGAATTGTCCCTGATTGTAATCTTTTTGACGATCGCCGCCAGTGGGAAAAATAAACGCTGTAAGCGGACGTTTACCAAAGAAATAGAGATAAAAATCTTTTAAGTTACCCTTGATTTGTTGGGATTGATAATGCTCTCGTATTCCTCCCCAACCTGTACTCCCACATTCTCGACAATGCACTACAGGAAGTCGTTGGTTTTGTTCATCAGCAGATAAATCATCGGCGTAGGTAAGTTGAGGGGTTGCTTCAACACTCGCTACCATCCGACGTAACTCTCGCATCCAAAATTGGAGTCGAATGTTTACCCAAGGGAAAATGCTGTCTCCGTCTTGACGACGAGCAACGGCACACAAAGCGATTAAACTATCAAGTAAGGCGTTTGGATAATGGGAAGGGGCATTCTTTGGCAACCGCATTTTGCGACTCAGTTCTTGCCAAAGATGATTTAGCGCCATTACAGGATGGCTATCAAGGATTTTCAGCAGGTTATGGACAATGGGAAGAGAGGTTAATCGTTCTCCCAGTTGGATGCGCCATTGGGTTTCTGTAAACGAGGCTGTTAGTTCTTCATCAAACCAAAGTTCATATTGGGTGCGAATATAGGCTTCGACGGAATTGTAGTTGTTAGGATTGAGAGCATCAGCGTCATCAATGCTAGGAAGAGGAGTGGGATCAATAAAAGCATCCGCTAGAAAATCGCTAGAGGTGAGACGATCTTCTTCAATAATCGCTTCCTCATGGAAAGATTCATCAAATAATTCACTAGCATAGTTGAGCATTTCTGCTTTCCCTTCTTCTTCCCCTAATGTGGCAGAAGTTCCCACACAAGCGAGATACTCTCTGGGAATTTGCAATCGTCCTTTCAAACGACGAATCAGACAAGCTAAATCGGTTCCTTGCGCTCCGTCAAACGTATGGATTTCATCAACAACGAGATAGCGTAGGGTGTAGGGATTATTCCCAGACCATAAGGGCTGATTAACAGGACGAATCAGCAAATAGTCCAACATTTTGTAGTTGGTGAGGAGGATATCGGGAGGACTCTGACGCAGAATTTCTTTATCGGTAATTACGCCATCGGAGGTCATCACAGCGTTAGGATGTTGCTCTTTTTCTCCCACAAATAACCCTGCGGTGACTTTTCCTTTTAAGTTAGGATTATTCCAGATTAGTTGAGCAATGCGTTTGGCTTGGTCGGTGGCGAGGGCGTTCATGGGATAGAGGAGAATCGCTTTAATCCCTGTTTCTCCCTGAGACTGATAACAGTGATCTAAGATGGGCATTAAGAAACACTCAGTTTTCCCTGACCCTGTTCCCGTTGCAACCAATGTTGAAGCATAATTGGGACTGCTAAGACGGTCAAATGCCCGTTCTTGGTGTCGAAAGGGGGGAAACTTCATGGGAACCTGCGGAAAGTAGTCTTTTCCAGAGTTTCCTTGTTGGAAGGGAAGGGAGAGGGAGAGATAGGGTCCTTTGAACAGTGCTTCTGGATTTTCTAGAAATCGGTTGAGCAGGTGTTCCATGCTAGGGGTAGTGGGTCGAAATTCTGTTTTTAAGAAATCTTCCACACTAGAACGAATTTCTGAAGCGACAACGGATGGAATCATAAACAGTGACCAGTGAGCAGTTACCAGTTACCCTAATGGGAAGCTACGATGCCTACGGCTCGGTCTGCGACCTACGCGCAACCCAATATCAATTATTATAGGTGATTTCTGTTTCAATCAAGAATGAAGAAACAAAGATTAGAAGCGTGCGGAGCGCAACTTGACAAAAAGACCGATTGAAACCATAATGGTTTCAAAATGGAATCATTCGCGGGTGCTTCAATCATGGCAACAACAATTACTGTAAAAAACCTACCCGATGATATCTATGAACGTCTCAAAGCAGCAGCTAAAGCCAATCAGCGTAGTATTAACAGTGAGGTCATCGTCTGTCTGAAAAAAAACCTCCTCTCAGCAAAAATTTCTCCCCAAGAACGGATTGATCGCGCTCGTCAACTTAGAAAATCTCTCAAAGCTGGCGATTTTAACCTCTCCGAAATCATCCAGACTTCTTCTAAATCGACTCTGAGATAATCGTGAATTAATACATCTCTTAATCCCGCCATTTTTCGCCAAGGAATATCAGGATATTGCTCGCGCATTTCGGAAGATAATAATTTGGTGGCTTCTCCAATAATTTCTAAGTTGCGAATGACAGCATCTTGCATCATGCGATTTTGCTGAAAGGCTTCCTTTCCTTCAACGGTATAAGATTCTATATTTTCTATACATTCTTTGATATTACTCAAGTAAAGAAGGTCATTTTTCATAAAGGAATCGCTTCGTCTAAAACTTTTTCTCGAATGATTTCATGGAGATTTTCAGGTTTAGCAATATCAACTTTTACCCCGAGTAAGTCTTCTAGTTCTTGTTTAAGTGCGATTCGATCAAACAAACTAATTCCTTTTTGTAAGTCAATTAATAAATCAAGATCGCTATCTGGGGTTTCTTTTCCTCTGGCGTAAGAACCAAAAACACGAATGTTAGAAGCTCCATATTTTGCTGCAATATCTATGATTTCTTTTTGTTTGGCTTTAATCATTGGATGAATTGGGGTGGCGTTAGTTTGATTCATCTAGCGTTTCCTTAATAATCTGTTCGATTTCTGCTGCACTCATATTAGTTTGTTCTGATTTGGAATAAATCACTAACAGTAAGATAATTTCATTGCCAATAACTTGATAAATAATCCGATACCCGCTGCTTTTTCCTGTGGGAATATCACTGTTTTTTGCCCGTGTCTTAAAGACAGTTTGTGAAACGCCAATGATTTGATCGCCGACCAGATTTCCTGATTTTAGTTCTTCTAATACGGGGTTAATATCTTTTCGGATTTGACGATAACGTTTACTCAGTTTTTTAAGACGACGCTTAAAAGCAGCAGTAAAGCGAATTTCTTTCATTTATTCTTCTATTTCTTCCCAAAGTTCTCCTAGGGGAAAGGTTTTCCCTTGTTTTGCCTCAAGTAGGCTTTGTTTAAGGTCTGCAATCAATTCTGCTTTGCTATCTATGACATCATGTTCTGCGGTTAAGAGTTGCATAATTTTTTCCCAAGTTTCTAAGGGAATTAATACATCTGTGGTTTTTCCTTGTTGGTTAGTTAAGTAACGAATTTGTTGTTTGATGTGTTCTAAATTGATGTTTTCAGTGTGGTTATTCATGGTTATTTTCAATTTAATCTGTCCTTATACCGTTTTTTCAATGCCAATGATTGAAACCGCATTAGAGACCGTAACGATCGCGATGTTTTCAACCGTTTTTAGAGCTAATAAATCTCTTTTATCGCCTGTTACAATCAAATCAGCTTTTCCTGCTATGCGCCCTTGCGATAATCAAATTATCATCTGAGTCTTGCGAGTAATTCACTTCTGGTAAATCAGCAACCGTAACCGCCAACTCATGTAAAGCACTAACCATGATCGTTGCTTCATCTTGGTTGATAAATTGCTTCATCAATGACATTCATAATTTCATCTTGAGAATATTCTGAATTGCGTTCTTGTACTGTATTAACGGTTTCTTCAAAAATGTAGCGCTTTACCGCTTCTTCAACCAGATTTGATAACCCGCCCTTTTTTGCGCCAATAGCACCGAGATAACCTCTCACTGCGCGATCGATATCATCGGAAACAACTAATGACCAACGAGCCATGATAAACACCTATGAGGATAAACACACCAACATATATTGTATATCAGGGAAGTGAAGGGGCGATACCCAACCTACGGCTAGAGATTAATTTTAATGCGCGGACTAGGGAACGAGTACGATGTCACCTTTAGAAACCATTATCTGATGGGTTCTCTATCGTCTAGTGTATAGAGATCGGGTTCTTGCGCTAAGAAGTTTAAGCCTTATTATGAAGCGATAAGGTGATTAACTCAGATGGAGAAGGATAGGTATCCTCAAAGAATAGTTTTTCTTCTAAAACGGCTCGTTCTTCTGGGGAGAGGGAATGAATCAGTTGGACAAGAGAGTTAATTAATTGTGTGTTCATAACTTTCTAATATCAGTCTCCTGCATTCGCGCAGCGTCTCTGGAGGAGAATCACTGCTAGACGGTAGGGTGGGCAATGCCCACCCTACTAATCAGCGTAGTATTAATAAGGT
>CAYXDG010000058.1:0-10498 GCA_964463655.1 uncultured Dactylococcopsis sp. | reverse complement strand
TAGACGGTAGGGTGGGCAATGCCCACCCTACTAATCAGCGTAGTATTAATAAGGTTAAAAGTGGTAGAAAAACTAAACGCCAAAGCGATCAAAAAGAGATTACTAGAATTAATTGAAGAAGCCTCGGTGATTGAACCTCCCCTATCTGAGAGACTTCGGAAAATCGAACATTGGATCAGGAATATTCAATCAGGTTCTTTAACTCAAAAGAAACACTTAATGTTTTTCTTGCGAGAATTAATAGCAGATGTGGAACAAATCTTAATCCTAAAAGAGTTTGAACCGGAAGAACAAGAAGAAATTTGTCGAATGATGGAGCTAACATCAACTGAAAAATATTGGTTAACTGATTTATTTCCGAGGTGGTATCGTTCCCATGATCCAAAGTTGGAGCAATGGAAATCAAAACTAAAATCTGGAGAGTTTCAAGCACAAGATAGTAACTTCCTAAATTTTTTATCACAGAAAATAGAATTAAAAACTGGAAATGTTCTCCTCAGATATATCTGTGATTTATCTATGGCAACGGATTTAATTGTTGGTTCCCTTAGTCAAAAAAAGATTTGTGTTCAAATTACGATAACCCGTGAGGACTTAACCGAACAAAAACGAGAAGAATGGAAGAAAACTGTCAAATACTGGCAAATTGAGCGAGCCATTTTTACGAGTTATTTTCCTAATTCACAACCGAGTAAAAGATTACAGATTATCAATGATTTAGCTAGTCTTCTCATCGAAAGATGTGAAAATGCCCCAGATTCTTGTTATATTGAATATAACCTAGAGTAAAGGTTGAAATTAAAAGCTATTCATTAGAGGAATTAGGATGTCTCAACTCAAGACCGATACTCATCAAAAAAGAAAACAAGAAAAGTTGCAAAAATTTAAACAATCCTTAAACACCTCTAGAGCCTTGCAAAAGACCCGACTCTCTTCAGGCGTAAATGGCATTGACCACTTTGTCGAAGACGTAGAAAGCGATTGGTTAGAAACTTGGAATGAGGAATAGCTGATCACTGGTCACTGGTCACTGGTCACTGGAAATGAAGGCTTCCCACGCGATGCGGTAATCTTGTTCTCTGTCGCATTTGGCGAAGGGCGCTTGATAGGTAATGGTGCGTTGAATGGGATCACCGGGGAGTGTATTATCTTCGACAGTGAGATCAACTGTTCCTTCGGTCATGTGTTGGATGTCTTCCCAACCTGTAATTCCTTTTTTCTGGTTTCCTTTACGGGGAAAACCAACTCCTGTTAAGCCTTTATTGGTGGTGAATACAATACGACCATTCATGTCGTAGTAGGTTTCTCTTTCGTATTGCTGCATAACGGGAAATTGAACCCGATAGATGGTAATCAGTTCATCGAGGGTGAGTCCCAGCGCCATCGCTGAGAGGACATCTATTTCAACGAGGGCTTGGCGACGTTCGTAGTAGGTGCGGAGGGCATTATGGCGTTGCCAATGGGGGGTAAGGTTACTGAAAAAGTTTGGGTTGAGGCGCGGATCATCGGGTTTTGTCCACTGGTCTGCGGTGAAGGTGTCTCGCCAGCACTCTTCCCAGAGTTCGGTGTAGTAGGTGGTGAGGCAGTTTAGGCTTAGGGTACGAAGTTGTAAGGGTGGAGAAACATTAATCAGAGGGAAGTTTTCCCAAGTGTAGTGAAGGTTAGATCGTCCAGTTGTTTTGATAAAGAAATCTGCAACAACACTAAAACCAAAACTAGCTGCTTGTACTAATAAATGATTGTTTTGAAAAACAGTTGTTTGAACTCCATTAATATGAGCAAAATCAAGTGGAATAATCGCAGGAATATATGTTCTCTCAGCCGAAGAACCAATCATTCCTCTGGCAGCTAAGCGATAAAACTCAGTAACAGGTTTATTTTCATCCCAAGGAACGCAAGGAACGCGATCGCGATATTCACTAGAAGAACAATCAGGAACATAGTTTGTGCGCGGGAGATAGTCATCAGGAATTTGGGTTAAGTCAAGAACATCATAGGCACGATGTGTATTGCAAATTTGTTTAGGAGTTTGAAACAGAGGAGTTCCAACAAAGAAATGAGGACCCGATAAAATTAATTGTTGAGGAGACTGAGGAAATTGAGTGTCACGGCGAATCGTATGATCTTTTTTAACCGCATTCGTTTCATCAAACATGACTGTTGCATAATATTCACCTTTTAAATCACCTAGACGTTTTTTTTGTGAGGCAAACTTTTCTAATACACTAACAAGTTGTTGAGAGTGTAAAGTGGGTAATCTTGCTTCCTCTGCTGGCGTTCCTTTTGCATCGTAAAGTTTAGCAAATAATTTTAAAGCGCTGCTATCAACACCAATAATCCTTGCTGGATGCCCGTTTAAGTTCCAATCATCTTCCTCATTTTTAATACCAGGAACTAAACTACTACTTTTTTCACAATCAAATGATTCATCAATTGTTTTAGTAACAAATAGATTAGAAAGATTAGAAAAACTAATTTTATCACCATTTTCTTGATAAATATTAATGCTAAATTTATTCCTATTTCCAATTGGAAATATTTTTTTCTCATTCTGAAATTGAAAATGAGCTTTGAGATGGTGATACAATTCTCGTCTTAACTTCCCACCTTTCGGATCATCATAAACCCCTTCTGGATGTAAGAAACCAGAAACACCAGCAACCTTACTAAACGTCCATGCTTGGGGAAGAAAACACTTAAATAAATTAGTTTGTGTTCCCTTCAATAACGGATAATTCTCCACCGCATTCAAAAAGTTCTGCTTTCCCTCTGCTTCTGCAAATTCTTGAAAGTATCCTATTTTTAATTCGGAATAACGATTAAGTAATTCTTCACGCTGTTCGGCTAAATTACTCGCTGATAAATTCCGAAGGACAGTTAACGGTTCATAATCGCCTAACACATCTCCCTCTTGCCATTCTACTTTTATCCACGGGGGATTTCCTAACGTTAAATCAAACCCACCTTCTAACAAGAAAATATCAGCAAATTCTAACTCCCAATGGAAAAAGTGCTTTGCTTCTGCTAACTGACTGACTAACTTTAAGCGCGGAAACCGTTCACATAATGCGGGAATATTCACAAAGCCATATTCTTCGGCTAATTCCTTCGCTTGTTCCTCATTAGTCTCGGGAAATAATGGCAAATCTAACTGCGGTTCTTGCATCATTTCCATATCCCCTAAAATCACCGCAATCTCCATAAAATACTCATGGCGACTGGGCAATAAATCCGCTTGGTTAAGGGGCCAAAACCAGAGAGCGCACCAATAGTCCATTACTAATTTTAACCGCCGATATGCCCCAGAATTATTCACTCCCTCCGACATCTTTTCTTGGCTGAGGATTTTGTCTTTCATTTGTAGGGGACTGCTGGCAAAGTCTTCGCGGTCTTGTCCCCAAATGGTGAGGGGGTCTGTGGTACGATGACGTAAGTTCCGTAATTCTTTAGCGTGAGCTTGCCATAATCGATTAATGCGTTCGGTTAAAGTCAGCAAGCGATCGATCTCAAAGTCACTATAAGGCTCTTTACAAAACTCTTTCCGCCACTGGTTAATTTTAGTAATTTCATCTGATGCTAGAGATTTAATCACTTTATCCTGATAGTTCGCCATTCCCAGATCAGGAAGCAAAAAGTGGAAAATATGTCCTTCGGGTAAGCTGTCGGATAAGTTCACCCGTTGCGGTTCTTGTTCATACCAATAAGACTTCTGCTTTTTATTGCGAGGGATTAAAGCAGTATCATAAACTTGTCTTCGCGCTCCAATGAGAGAGTTTCCGCAGTGGAGTTGACCACCAAACCACGGAATAAATGCCCGTCCTTCTGATTTATAAATACAGTTCAACCATAAGGAGACTTCTGCTAATTCTACCGCGACAGGGTTGAGGTCAATTCCGAACACATTACGATCTGCGAGATACATCTTGACCTTTTGCTTCTCTAGCAAGTAATCATCATGGTCAATGCGCTCGTCTAACTCTTCCTGTTTCAATTCTAGATATTTCTCTGCGAGTTGGTTTACCGCTTCATTCAAAAACGCAGCACTTCCCATTGCTGGCTCACAGATGCTTAACTGGAGGATATCATCGGCGGTTTTATCTTTCAGGAGTTCTTTTAGAGCGTATTTCACCAGACAACGGGTGAGAGATTCTGGGGTATAGTAAGAGGCGGAGGTTTCGCGATCGCGCCCTGCTAACCGATAGATAAATGTTCCTTTCTCATAACACTTGGGCTTTCCATTCTCATCGTAAACCCGCTCCTCTTCTTGGTATTTCTCCCAGTCTTCAGCAGTGACAAAATAGCCGACTTCCAACGCATTGGGTTCGGTTTTATCAGCAGGTTTTACCTCATACAAGTCATGTTCGGCGAAAAACCCCCGAAAACAGAGTAATGCTTCATAAACTGCTCCTAATTGGTTAATTCCTAACTGTGCCTAAGAAATCCGTCCTCGTCGCTTGCTTTTTCCTTCCCGAGATAAAGACATCCACTCAATAATATCTCGTAAAACACAGTTGCGAAATTTCACTTGATTGAGGAGGGGAAGACGCTCTGGATCAAAGAGGTGACTTTTTAAGGGATATAGTTGGAAGGTATCATTAATAACTTCTTCGTTATTCCAATTTAAAGCCGTTTGTTCACTTTCAGGGGGATACCCTTCCCAGATGAGGTGAAATAGTTTTTTGAGGGATTTATCTAGAAAATAGCCTTCTCTGTCTTCTTCGGTGCGTAACTCAGTTTGTTCTAAATCTCGTAATGATTCTAAACTATATCCTTCTCGATAGAGTTGAGACTTCATTGGTGCGTAACCTAACTCTTTCCGTGCTTCAATGTAGAAGATGAACAGTAAGCGATACATATAACGGAGACATTCTAAGGTGAGTTGGTTCGGGTTAACGCGATCATGAAATACCCCTTTTTTGGCTTTGTAACGGATATACCAAACCGCTTCATTCCCCAAACGCTCAATTGATTGACGTAGCGCATATTTTAAGTCTTCTGAAACTTCATAAGCATGGTGATGGGAGTTTTCATCCAACTGATCCAGATAAGCGGTTCCTTCACTAGGACAAGTATGTTCCCGATGCAGTAAAGTGGTAGTGGCGAGTAAGGTGTCTGTGTCTTTCTGAGCGAAAATCTCATTCCAATCAAACCGCAATAGACGAGAGGCATTCCATTTAAAGCGATCGATTAACACCAGTTGATCCATACTGGTGAGAATTACCCAACGCGGGGGCTGTTCTTCTCCAAACACATCATCGGAGATAATATCCTCAAAGGTTTTTTCTTCCCAATATGCTGGGTTATCTTCTTCTGTCAACTGAACAGCATCCAAGGATAAAGAAAGAACATCGGTCGTCTCACCCGCGTCTGGAAGTGCTTCTAATATCCACAGTTGGGGTAAGTTATTGTTTTTCCTCTCACAGCCAATGAGGGGTAAATATTCACCGCTATCTAATAACACCCGTTGCGGGGCGAAGGTGTAGCCTAAGATGGATAAGAGAGAACTGAGCCATTGCTGTTGAATTGTAGCGCGATCGGCTGGGTCTTTTGTTCGATCGAACTGGTCACGTTGTCGAAAATATTTACTAGATAGAGCTTTGAGTGCGTCTGGGGGCGAGTGATCCAACTGACTCCAGCGTTTTTTAACTTCTTTTAAGTCATTCTGGAAAATGGCATCTAGATAATGATTGGAGTAAAACTCATTTTCGTTGGATAGACCGCTTAATACACTCATGCTATGCCCTTGTTAGTGTCTGTAGCAATTTTAAATCATTGGCTAAAGTTTAAAGATAACCCCTCCCAAACCGCTAAAATAAATCTCTCTTCTTAAAATAGAAATATCGGATAATGTTTGAGTGGGATGAGAACAAAAATCAACAGAATCTTAAAAAACATCAGATCAGCTTTGAAGAAGCGGTAGAGATTTTTAACGGCTTTGTCTTTACCGCGATCGATGAACGGTATGATTATGACGAAACCCGCGAAATTAGCATTGGAGCAATTCAAGGTGTTGTAATTATTACTGTCATCCATACAGAACGAAACGGCAACATCCGCATTATCTCAGCCCGAAAAGCAACCCCAAAAGAAAGGAGACAATATTATGACTATCTCGCCCAATCGACTTAAACAACTGCAAAATCTCCCAGACTCAGAAATCGACACCTCAGATATTCCAGAGCTAGACGAACAATTTTGGCAAAAGGCGAGGAAAGTTGAACCCATGAAGCAAGAACCTGCTATGGTTTCCTTAAAGACTGATTGGGAACGAGTGCGTAATATGAGTGATGAAGAAGCGGAACAAAACGCACTCGATGATCCTGATAATCCCCCCTTAACCGATGAACAGCTAGAGCGTTTCCTAGAGTCACGAGGTATCCCCCCAACCCCCCTTTGAAAGGGGGGGCTAGATCGGCTTTAGTTGATTGGGCTTTGTAATACCGCAATCACTTTCAAATAGGGAACAGGTTCGGTGGTCATGCTCTCTTCCACCCAGTTTAAGTAATCATCAAACATTCGCTCCACTTTGCTTTTTTCCTTGCTCTTTTGCTGCTCATTGGTAAACTTCAACTCCAATTGTTGAGTGTGTTTGGTGCGTAAGGCTTCCAAGCGATCCAACTGTTCTTGCAGTTGTTGGTTCAACGTTTGTTCAAACTGCTCACGTTCCGCCATAATCTTTTCTTTCGCCTTGTCCACTGCTTCTGGTAACATTTCAGACAGGTTAGGCGCGATTTCCGACATGGCATTGGGAATGGGAGACTGACCCAACTGGGTTCGTTTTAAGGTTGTGTCTAAATCTTCCGATCGCGCAAATGTTCCCCCTTCAAACACAATCCCCAACCATGAGTTAATCAGAGGTTGACCGCGACGATTGGGAATCACTCCTGAGATGATAAACACCGCTTCATCATAAGCTAAATGGTCACTCAAAGTAAGCACAGGAGCTTTATGGCGACCAAAAATTGTTGCTCCTCGGTCATTCAGCCAGTTCACAAATGGATGTAACTCCCACAAATATTGAACCTTGGGCCAACTGTTTTCTGCTCGTCTCGCTGCTTCCAACGCTTCTGCTACTGTTTCTTTATTTCCCGATAGTTGTAAGGGTTCATCTTGAGCAGGGATAATTTCCCGTGGTAGCCGACTAAACTGCTGTCGTAGTTCTTTCGGCATCGTTAACTCAAGGTATTGATTTTGGTCATCATGGGTTAACTGTAAAGGCTCTGACCGTTGAATCGCTTTGAGAGCGGTAACTGCATAATGATAGTCATCTCTAAACAGACTTTGCATTTGGGAACAGATGGTTTGCGCTTGTTCTTCCTCACTGACTTCTGGGTCTTGATCTAACAAGGAAAAGAAATCGAACTCCTCCTCAGAAGGGGGGGAGAGCTCTAAACTCTGTTCAAATTCTTCGGCGGTTTTCTCTGTTTCCACGGCTTCTGCGGTGACGCGAACTTCTTCTTCTGCATCAAATACACCCATAAAGGTGGAGGGATCACCAATGTTTTTAACCGCTTGTTCGTCTTTCTCAATGAGAATTTTAATGATGCGCTCCACTTCATCCACACGGGAATTTTGGGAACGGTTCAGTAAGTAGCGAATTTGCGGTTGAGATTCTTGTCCATATCGGTCAATGCGACCGTTTCGCTGTTGTAAGGTCATCAATGACCAAGGAATATCAAAGTGAATCAGACGATGACACAGATAATGCAGGTTTAGCCCTTCTGAAGCCACCTCAGTAGCGATTAACAGTCTTAACGGGGATTTTTCCTGTCCAAAATTCTCGACGATCGCCATTTGGTCAACATCAGACATTCCCCCGTCTAGAGTCGCGATGGCATCTTTTTTCAAGGATAAATCTTTCTGTAAATGCTCTTTCAGGAAGCGCATGGTTTCTAAGCGTTCGGTAAAAATAACAATGCGGTCTTTTGCATCTTTTCCCGTCCAACCAAATCCTCCTTCCTGATTAGAGGTGATTAGTGTTAATAGTCGTTGATACTTGGAAAATTGTTTCGCTTTAATTTGTTCCAGATTCTCTTGTAAATCTTTTAATTCTTGGAGATCAGCAGGAGATTGTCCTTCTTTCTCCAGTTTCTTCACTTGTCCTTTGACTGTCTCTAAACAAGCCATTGGACTAGAAAGCATTGCTTTCAGTAGTGTAGTCTTAAATAACTTTCCCGCTTTACGTCTCGCATCTGTATTCGCCAGCTTTAATTCATCTAAACTATGTAATGCTTTTTCTTCAATCTGGGAGGCTGGAACTTCCACAGGAAATAATTCTCGTTCAGGGAAATTTTGCGCTAACTGTTGCGCCACATCTTTTTTGAAGCGTCTGACATATAAATCGCGGATTTCGTCTTTGGTGTAGTCTTTTTCGTTCGCGATCGCAGTGGGGTCGAGCATATTCATTAGACTAGCAAAACTTTCGGGTCGTCCATCATGGGGAGTCGCCGAGATTGACATACTCCCCAGCCTAAAGGCGTGGGGATTCTCCAGACCTCACGGATTCTGGATTACTGATTCCTTGACACCACTTACTGATTCAAGTTTCCCGAATCAACAGAGGCGGAAGTCTCCTCAGTCGTTTCCTCTTTCAAGGTAGTTTCCCAAGGCAATTGGGTACTATTGATCAATTAAATTAAGTTGTTGATTAGATTAATCTCGGTTAGAGATTAAGGTTTTTAGACTGGTTGAATACCTTTCCAGATTAACTCTATTTTAACATAGAGTTGGTTGAATCGCTAAGAATCAATTAAAGTCGTCCTAGAAGGACGAGGCTTTAAACCCAATTTTTAGGTAAGCATTTTCAATATAATTGCGGTACTCTCGTTCCTGCTTAAGGGTGTCAATGGAAATAATAGTTTGGTCATAATAGTAGAACGGATTATGATTGGTGGGGATGCGCGATCGAATCCGTTGAAATCCCACTGAATCTAATCTCACTAAGGGAATCGTGAAACGCGCCCAAAATTCCTTCTGAAACTGAGTTAACATCCCCTTCGTTGTCACCACTAGAATCCGACGACCTTTCCCGCGACGAATTAATTCAGAGACCAAAATCCCTGCTTCTAGAGTTTTCCCTAACCCCACTGCATCTGCAATTAACAGCCGTTGTCGTAACATTGTCAAGGCTTTGACCGTTGGATCAAGCTGAAATGGTAAAACATCCATGACTCCCCGATGCCCACTATAAAGATGGGAATCAGTGGGAACAGAGGAGCGAAGATTGCTTTCAATAAACAATAAAGACTGCTGATAGGCTTCTGACTCATCTTGAACTAACTGAGTTTTTTTAGGATCAAGCACCTTCAAGTCGGGTTCTAAATCAGTGGTAAAGCAAAACTGACGACCCTTGATAAAATCACTCACCCCCACCACATTCAGAACTTGTGAACCGCCTTTAGTTCTTGCTGTAGAGCGCACCAACCACTCAGCATCTCTGACTTCAATTCGCGCTCCGGGGGCTAAGGTATTCATTTCCGCCATTATCTATATTGAGCATCAGTTAATATTACCTGATTTCAGAATCTATGTATTTAAATGGTGAACAAGTAGTTCAGGTTGCGTCTTTTACGACCCGCGATCGCGCTTCTGAGTTCTCTATCTTCTTACTCTCTCAATTCCGTCTTGCGGAAGTTGGAGAGCCAACTGTTATCACAGAGCCGAATCAATAGCACCACTGTAGTTCTTTTGTTAATCCGCAGGAGTTGCTAGCTTGTCAATTTTCATCATCTGGAAAGAAGTTGACTCCTAATAATGTTCCGGCGGGAAGCTGCCACCGCTGCTTATTTTCTTCTAGTGGGGGATTATCGGGGTCATCAAGAGCGTTTTGGGTTAACTCTTCGTCGCTCATGTTATTGACCCTTTCCCAATCTGTCTGATCTCTATCAATTGCCTCTTTAGGGGAGATTTCTCCTTTGTCTCCAGTAAATTTGACGCTCACGGGAATTTGCCCTCAAGTGCACTAATAATCCGGATCGTGCTGTCGTTGACAGCATAGACCACTACCAATATCTTATCTTCCCATCTACCTGTCGCTCGATATCTAGGTTCTCCATAATCTTTTCGATTATCAATCTCTTGCAACAGGGTATTCGTTTGTAGCATCAAATAAGCAGTGTAGAAATCAATCCCATGCTTCTCTAGGTTGGTGAATCGTTTATTCTCATCCCAATCAAAATGGAGCATAAAAAGTCCTATGGTTTTTCGCTTTTCATTATTTACTGCCCCGAGGTTTGTTGCGATTCAACCTTATGACTTGAATCCATCGCGCACCGTTCCCAAAACCATGTACCCTTAACCTAATCTCATTGGAGGTTGGAGCCTTGAAAATAGATCGGTATGGGCAAGCCAAGATTCTAACCCCTGAAGAAATCCAGTTGTTATTCACTCAAGGATTAACTAAGGAGCGCGATCGCGTCCTCACGCTTAGCTCCGGTCTTCGGCATCTGTCTTTATGGCGCAACCCGCATTCGAGAAGCCTGTACTTTAAGAACCGCAA
>CAYXDG010000057.1:0-23153 GCA_964463655.1 uncultured Dactylococcopsis sp. | reverse complement strand
TTCCCGATCTCCCTCTCATTTTACCTTTTGTTTTAGAATGAAACAGCCCTGCCCTTAATAAGGGGGGTTGGGGGGAGCGTCATTGGTCTTATGGAAAGAGGATAAAGGACAAACGACTAAGAACATTGTTAATTGTTAATTGTTAATTGCTTTCCTTTCCTCCCACCAAGCGAGGAGGGTACTGGCTAAGAAAATACTCGAATAAGCCCCCAAAAGAAAGCCTACAATCAAAGCTAAAGCAAACTCCTTGAGGGTATCGCCCCCAAATAATAAAATGGCGAGTAGGGGTAAAACCGTAGTTAAGGTGGTATTGATCGATCGCGTTAAGGTTTGATTAACCGCATCATCTACAACCTGATTCATATCCGCTTCGGGTTCATTCTTACGGGTTTCTCGAATGCGGTCATAAATAACCACCGTATCATTGACAGAAAAGCCAATAATCGTCAACAACGCCACCAGAAATAAACTATCTACCTCTACCCCTGCAACTAGCCCTAAAACCGAGAATACCCCCGCCGTGAGGAAAGAATCGTGGAAGAGGGCGACAATGGCAAAAATAGCATAATCTAAGCGAAAGCGAACGCTGAGATAAGCAATGATCCCAAAAAAGGACACCATTAACGCTAAGATTCCAGAAGTAAATAATTCTTGCCCAATGGTGGGACCGACAGTATCGATTTGAGTGGTTTTCGGATCAAATTCTCCCAATGCAGATTTTAAAGCATTTTGTAGATTCGTGCGTTCTTCCACACTGAGGGTTTTAGTACGAATAGATAACCCTTGACGGTTTTCTCCCACCACCTGAATGCTCGTCTCCGTTAACCCCTGTTCTGCTAAAATTTCCCCCACTTCGGTAATATCAAGGGGTTCGTCGCAGTTGTTGGGAATTGAACAATCCTGTTCTAACTGTAAGCGAGTTCCTCCTACAAAGTCGATACTGGGACGCAAGGGCGCGTTAAATTGCGTGTAAGAGAAAATCATCGCCAGCAAAGAGATGATGAGCGCAACTGCGGACACCATCCACCAGAAATATCGTTGTTTAATGACCTGTAACTTCATTTTGCAGAAACCGCCAAGTTGGGACAGAACAATTCAGGTTTTTTACGAATGGTGGGAAACCCTAACACCGCCACTAACAAAAAGGTACGAGTACAACTTAACGCTGTAAACAGACTGACTGACACGCCAATGGCAAGGGTGACCGCAAAGCCTTTGACTAAGCCAGACCCAAACCAGAACAGTGCAGCGCAGGCAATCAGCGTGGTGATATTACTATCCAGAATACTGGAAAAAGCCCGATAGAAGCCAGACTCCACAGACCGATAAAGGGTTTTCCCCGCCCGTATTTCTTCGCGAGTCCGTTCAAAAATTAGGACGTTGGCATCGACTGCCATGCCAATACTCAGAATAAACCCTGCAATGCCCGGTAAAGTCAGGGTAACGCCAATTAAGACATAAGCAGCAAAGGTGAGCAAGGCATAGATAGCTAAAGCTAAATCAGCAATTAACCCCGGTAGGCGGTAGTAAATGCCCATAAACACTAAAACCAGCACTAACCCAGAAATCGCAGCCAAGATACTGCGTCGGATGCTTTCTTGTCCTAATGTCGCGCCAACAGTACGGTTTTCCACAATTTCAACGGGTAAGGGTAATGCACCTCCACGCAGTTGAATGGCTAAGTTTTGGGCTTCTTGGATATCAAAGCCACCGCTAATCACCGCACTTCCCCCTGTAATCCCATTGTCTGCATATTCTGCACCAACAGAGGGAGCGCTGAGTAAGACATCATCGAGGAAAATTCCTAAACCTCGTCCTGTGCCCGCTACGTCTTTGGTTAATTGGGCAAATTCTGTTGCGCCTCTTTGATTAAAGCGAATTGCTACCTGCCAATTATTCCCTGTGGAGATAGGTTGAGCGAGAGCATCTTCTAGGGTATCCCCTGTGAGTTCAACAGAGCCAAACATTTGTAAGATTGCCTTGTTAATCTCCCTTAACTCGGCTAAAGTGTTCTCGATCGCCTCTTGATTTCCGTCTCCATTATTTCGCAGTTGTTCCAGTTGGCTCTCCAGTTGATTCCGACTGCCAAGGGTGATTTGAAAATCTTGCTCTGTCCCTTGTTTTTGCGCTCGAAATTCTAAACGGGCAGTTCCACCAAGCACTCGTTCTGCTTGTGCTGGGTCACTAACTCCTGGCAATTGCACAGAAATCCGATCCTCCCCAACAGTTTGCACAATCGGCTCAGAAACCCCTAAGCCATTGACCCGATTTTGAATGACTTGTTTCACTGCTTGTAAGCGATCGGGCGTAATGTCTTGAATTTCGTCTGTGGTTTGCACTTGCAAGGTTAATTGCGCTCCCCCGCGTAAGTCTAAGCCGAGGGGGACGGATAACTCTACTAAAACCACTAAAGCAGCAATGATGAGGAAGAAAATAAGCGCGATCGTTACTCGCTGTTGTTGCATCTGTTTTACCTTAATGCGACGAGAATGCCCCCATTATACCTTCGACGGGGCTTTCAATGTGCGTAGGACTGGAGTTCTCAACTTTTATAGCTGTTTTTTCACAGATTTGGGCATAATGATGAGATAGCCATCTTCAGTGATTGAAATGAGATATTCTCACCCATGAAAATTTACCTCCATTTCTGATTTCATACTCTTAAAGCCATCATCTCTTCAACCGCAGAAACAATATCTTCTGGCTGGACAATGGTATATCGTTCTAACATTCCATTGTAAGGAGTGGGAATATCCTGAGACGACAACCGCACCACTGGCGCGTCCAGTTCGTCAAATAATTCATCGTTAATTCGGGCGGTTAATTCGGCCCCAATTCCTCCCGTTTTCATACATTCTTCCACAATCACCACGCGATGGGTTTTGCGAACAGACTGGCTGATGGCTTCCATATCCAAAGGTTTGAGGGAAATTAAATCAATGATTTCTGGATCGATTCCTTTTTCTTCTAGGGGTTTCAGCGCTTGTAAAACGTGGTGACGCATCCGAGAATAAGTTAATATCGTGACATCTTTGCCAGTACGCACCATTTCTGCTTTATCGAGAGGAAGCCAGTATTCTCCTTCTGGTAAATCTTCCTTCAGGTTGTACAGCAGCACGTGCTCAAAAAATAAGACGGGATTATCATCGCGAATGGCACTTTTAAGCAGCCCTTTCGCGTTATACGCTGTAGAACAAGCAACGATTTTTAAGCCTGGAACTGCCTGAAAATACGCTTCCAACCGTTGGGAGTGTTCCGCGCCTAATTGACGACCGACACCGCCAGGACCGCGAATAACCAGAGGAATTTTGAAGTTCCCCCCTGAAGTGTAGCGCAACATTCCCGCATTGTTGGCAATTTGGTTAAAGGCGAGGAGTAAAAAGCCCATGTTCATGCCTTCGACAATGGGACGTAACCCTGTCATCGCAGCGCCGACTGCCATCCCTGTAAAACTATTTTCCGCGATCGGGGTATCTAGTAAACGCAGATCTCCATATTTTTTATAAAGGTCTTTGGTCACTTTATACGACCCGCCATAATGACCCACATCTTCGCCTAACACAAAAACAGTGTCATCCCGCGCCATTTCTTCATCGGTTGCTTCCCGTAACGCATTGAAAAAAATAGTTTGTGCCATCTCAACTTCCTTTACACGATTCTTTTAAGCTAATGCAGATGATATCCTATCATCAAAAACTCCAGTTGATCTCTCTTCTGCTCACTATACTTGAGAAAGAGAGGAAAACGAAGCAACACTTATGTCAAAACGTCGCATCATTGATTTACTCCGCAACGGACAGCCAGAAAAAACCGTCACCATCCAAGGTTGGGTACGCACGAAACGCGAGTCTAAAAAGTTCGCTTTTCTCGAAGTGAATGATGGTTCAGCTTTAGCCAACTTACAAGTCATTTTAGAACCAACCCTAGAAAATTATGAAGCGGTTCTTGCTCAGATTAACACAGGTGCATCTGTAGAAGTTACAGGTCTCTTAGCCGAATCCCCTGGCAAGGGACAACGCATCGAACTCCAAGCGAGTGAAGTAACTGTTTATGGAGAAGCTGATCCTGAAACCTATCCCCTCCAGAAAAAACGCCACTCCTTTGAGTTTCTCCGCAGCATTGGACATATTCGCACCCGTACAAATACCCTCGGCGCGGTGATGCGAGTGCGGAATACTTGTGCGAATGCGGTGCATCAGTTTTTTCAACAGCAGGGGTTTTTGTGGGTACATACGCCCATTATTACAACGAATGACTGTGAAGGTGCGGGGGAATTATTTAATGTTACCAACTTGAATCTGAAAGATGTTCCCAAGGACAATGGGGAAGTCGATTATTCTCAAGACTTTTTTGGGCGACAAGCCTATTTGACTGTCAGTGGACAATTAGAAGCCGAAGCAATGGCGTTAACCTTCGATCGCGTTTACACTTTCGGTCCTACGTTTCGTGCTGAAAATTCTAACACTTCTCGCCATTTAGCGGAGTTTTGGATGATTGAACCTGAGATGGCGTTTTGCGATTTAGCAGGGGATATGGACTTAGCAGAAGCCTTCCTCAAGCATATCTTTAAAACAGTTCTGGATCAGTGTCCTGAAGATATGGAATTTTTTAATCAACGGATTGACAATTCTGTGTTAGAAACGGTAAATAATATTATTAATGAAGACTTTGAACGGATTACTTATACTAACGCGATCGCACTTTTGGAAAAAGCAGACAAAACATTTGAATATCCTGTAGAATGGGGCGTTGATTTGCAATCAGAACATGAACGCTATCTCTGCGAGGAACACTTTAAGAAACCTGTGATTGTTACCGATTATCCTAGCAGTATTAAAGCCTTTTATATGCGTCTGAATGATGATGAAAAAACCGTTGCTGCAATGGATGTTTTAGCTCCAAAAATTGGCGAAATCATTGGCGGTTCGCAACGGGAAGAACGCTTTGATGTGTTGGAAAAACGCATTAAAGAAGCAGGAATGGAATCAGAAAAACTGTGGTGGTATCTGGATTTAAGACGCTATGGAACGGTTCCTCATGCGGGTTTTGGGTTAGGTTTTGAACGCTTGATTCAGTTTATGACAGGAATGGGAAATATCCGCGATGTGATTCCTTTTCCCCGTACCCCTGAAAATGCAGAATTTTAATTCGTTGTTTGTTATTCGTTATTTGTTATTTGTCCACTGGTCACTGTTAAAAGGGAAGTCGGAACAAACGGGCTAGAAAATTTTTAATTCTATCCCAGAAAGAAGGAACGGGAATTTCATCAGATTTTTGTTCCCACTTGGCAATAATTTGTCGTCCTAATGGGGTGAGACGAAAACTATCAGTAATGCCTTGTCCATCTACTTCCCGACGCAATAATCCCACTTGAATTAACCATGTGAGTTCGTTTTCCGCTTTTAATTCTGAGAGAAGCTGGCTGCTGTATTGATGATCCTGCCCTGATTGATTAGCGATTTGGGAAAGGGGCACACTGCGCGATCGCAGCACTTGAAATAATTGTAAACGAAATGGCGCACATTGCAGGGCAATTTCGGCTCGTCGTACTGTTTTTGTTGGATATTGAATCTGGGAATTTTTAGGTTGAGTCGTCATGAACTGTTAGGATGGATTTCTTGATCATGATCTTAATCTCTTCTCCTCTTACTAGGAGTCTGGAAGAGATTAGTTACTTATTATTGATTTGCGAGTAACATCACAAGCCCATCTTGGCATAAAATCCCCGTTTTTTGCATAAGTTTTATTAATGATAATTTTTCCCCTTTTGGGTTGACTGAATTAAAGAAAAAAACTAAAATACTTGTGGGATAAAATTCTGCTCAAATTTAAACTGATCTCCAGACAACTTAGAGGATAAAGTGCATGGCACTTTGGTCTCTTCTGTACACCCAAGGCAAAATAAACTTTTAACGGAGGAAATAAAGCGATCATGCCAACTATAAATGTCACAAGTGGAATGTTAATCCAAGAGGCAATCGATGGTGCGAATCCTGGTGATACGATTACTATTACAGGAGGCATCTTTGATGAAAATATTGTCGTTGATAAGGAAGTCACTATTACAGGTAGCTCTGCTGGAACCAGTGGCACTGATCCTAGTCGTAATCCTATGCGCGATGGCGATGATAACATTACAAACGCAGCAATGGGAGAGACTGTCATCAATGGAACTATAAGCGTCACTGCTGACAACGTTATCTTGGATGGTCTGGTTGTGGATACCAGCGACCTTGGTGGTGGGACAACAGCAGTCGTCCTTGATGGTCAAAATGCTGAGTTAATTAACAGCCAGATCATTGACACCCGTGTTGTAGGCAATGGCGCAGAAACCGCATTAGAAATCAACGGAAACAATGCAATAGTTTCTGATAACTTGCTGGAAAGAAATGAAGAGTCTGGAAATCCACAAGTCTTTGTGCGCTCTAATAATTTCACATTCACGGCCAACAGCGTTATCAATGGGCCTCTGCTTGAAGATTTTGGCACTCTTGATAGTGCATTAAAAGTTATTACTGGCAACACTTTTGACACTGATGGAATTATTTTTCCAGATTATCCCATGTCCGGTAACAATATAACTGGTGTTGGCATTGATCTGACGGATAGCACCGTCGAAGTGTCCGATAGCGTTTTTAATTTCGACGACTACACTGGTAACATCTTCATTGGTGATACCCCTCTTAACTTCACTGGAACAGATTTTAGTGATGACCTCTCCAGCATTGGTAGCGCCGGAGTTGACATTGTTTTTGGTGGCGATGGGGATGACTTGATGACTCGCTTTGGTAGTGGGAATGACTCTCTGTTTGGACAAGGAGGGAATGACACCATTGTTGGCGGTGGTGATGATGATATCCTCGACGGCGGAGCAGGAGACGACTCTCTCAGAGGAAGTGGAGACAACGACACTCTCATCGGTGGCATTGGCGATGATACCCTTAATGGTGCTCCTGGTAGCGGTGATGGTATTGATACCTTTGTCTTTAATTCTGGTGATGGTAGCGATGTCATCGAAAATTTTGACCTCAGCCAAGATATCGTTGATTTAACTGCATCTATGGCAACAGAATTAGCCGATTTAATGATGAGTAGTGATGGTACTAATACAACGGTTAGTGGCTATGGTGGCACGGGCGACCAGTTTGTACTCGCAGGAATAACTGGTATTGATTTAACAGACATTAACTTTGTGTTTGCCTAAATGATTCCAATCTAATTTCTAAAATCATGATCATAACCTGAGCGTGTTTAATTCTAAAAAAGAATTGATGGACACGCTCAATTATTTTGAGGGGTAATAGTTTGATTAATGGTGGGCAGGACCCCCTACTTTGTCGCTGATTTTTGATAAGAGGACGCGATCGCGCCCTTCTCCAACTGATTCCAATTAAGGTAAATCAGTGCTTCCCATCAAATATCGATCGCATTCACGGGCAACCCCGCGACCTTCATTAAACGCCCAAACCACAAGGCTTTGTCCGCGACGACAATCACCCGCAGCAAACACCCCCGGAATGTTTGTCCCATAATGGTTATACTCGGCTTTAATATTGCTGCGAGCATCCTTTTCCAATCCTAAAGCATCGAGGAGGGGTTGTTCGGGACTTAAGAAACCCATTGCTAATAAAACCAATTGTGCAGATAACACTTTTTCCGTTCCTGGCACGGGTTGGGGAATCATGCGACCATTCTCGCCTTTTTCCCATTGAATTTGAACCGTATGAACGGCTTTTAAGTTTCCTTGGTCATCCCCTTCAAACTGGGTTGCTGAGGTCAAATAGCTGCGTGGATCGCTGCCAAATTTCTCGGCTGCTTCCTCTTGACCATAATCCATTCGGTAAATTTTTGGCCACTGGGGCCAAGGATTATTAGGCGCTCGTTCTAGAGGGGGTTTAGGCATAATTTCCAGTTGGACAACACTGCGACAACCATGACGGAGAGAAGTTCCCACACAGTCAGTTCCCGTGTCCCCTCCGCCAATAATAACCACATCCTTATCTTTTGCGGAGATGGTGGTTTCTGTCCCGTTGAGGATGGCTTGGGTGTTAGCAGTGAGGAAGTCCATCGCAAAGTGAACCCCTTTGAGGGAACGACCTTCAAGGTTTAAGTCTCTGGGTTTAGTTGACCCAGTACAGAGGACAACTGCATCAAATTCTCGGAGTAATTGGTCTGCGGGGAAATCTTTGCCAATTTCTGTGTTGCAAATAAATCTTACCCCTTCTTGTTCTAATAAGTCGATGCGACGGAGGACGATTTCTCTTTTATCCAGTTTCATGTTGGGAATGCCATACATGAGCAGTCCCCCAGGGCGATCGGCGCGTTCATAGACGGTGACCCAATGACCTGCGCGATTCAATTGCGCTGCTGCAGACAGTCCTGCAGGACCCGAACCCACCACCGCTACTTGTTTACCCGTGCGTTTTTCTGGGGGTTCAGCGGTGATCCAGCCTTCTTCCCAACCTTTTTCCGCGATCGAGTATTCAATGTTTTTAATCGTGACAGGGGGGTTATGAATGCCAAGGACACAAGCGCCTTCACAGGGTGCAGGGCAAACGCGACCTGTAAACTCAGGGAAGTTATTGGTTTTATGCAATCGATCGAGTGCTTCGCGCCAATGTCCGCGATAAATCAGATCATTCCATTCTGGGATTAAATTATTAATCGGACACCCACTGGCTGCACCTCCGATATCAATTCCTGTATGACAGAAGGGCGTTCCGCAGTCCATGCAGCGTGCAGCTTGCGTGCGAAGATTTTCCTCTGGCATGGTCAGATGGAATTCATCCCAGTTGCGGATACGGTCTGAGGGGGAAACTTCTGTTGGGTTTTCCCGTAGATATTCAATAAAGCCTGTTGGTTTTCCCATGATTTTGTGTCCTCTCTCTCTTGTTTTTTATTGGTTAAATGTTTTTGCCCCCCAACCCTCCAATTCTGGGGGGCTTTAGTGATTGGTGCTGTGATTTTAACTGCCACTAACCCGTGCAACATCCCGCGCATTGGCTTCAAAGGCTGCGGTTTGGGCTTCTTCTTCGCTTAATCCAGATTCGATCGCTGCTGTGATCCCCTCAACCATTCGTTTATAATCTCTTGGCATGACCTTGACAAATTTAGGAAGATATGCTGACCAATCTGTCAAGACTCGCGTTGCTTTGGGGCTGTGAGTATAATCTGCGTGTTTCTGGATCATCTGATAAATGATCTCGCGGTCTTCCTCATCGAGGGGTTCAATTTCGACCATTTGCAGGTTGCAACGGTTAGCAAAATCCCCCGTTTCATCAAGGATGTAAGCGACACCGCCACTCATTCCTGCAGCGAAGTTGCGCCCTGTTTTACCGAGGATAACCACTTTCCCGCCAGTCATGTATTCGCAACCATGATCGCCCACTGCTTCCACAACGGCGTTGATGCCAGAGTTACGCACACAGAAGCGTTCCCCTGCGACACCGCAGATGTAGGCTTCCCCACTGGTTGCGCCATAAAGGGCGACATTGCCGATGATGATGTTCTCTTCTGGGACAAAGGTTGAACTGACAGGGGGATAGACAATAATTTTGCCTCCGCTTAAGCCTTTTCCAAGATAATCGTTGGCATCTCCTTCTAGTTCCAAGGTGACCCCTTTCGGGACAAATGCGCCAAAACTTTGTCCAGCAGTCCCTTGAAAGTGCAGTTGAATGGTATCTTCAGGTAAACCTTCCCAGTGGCGTTTCGTGATTTCATTGCCGAGAATTGTTCCCACAACGCGATTGGTGTTTTTAATCGGTAGCGTTGCTTTGACTTTCTCTCCTTTTTCGATCGATGGTTGACATAAATCTAATAACACCGTCATGTCTAAGGACTTTTCTAGTCCATGATCTTGGGCAATCTGACAATAGACCCCCCCTCTTTCCCCCCCATTGGGGGGGTTAGGCTGGTAAAGAATCTTCGAGAGATCGATTCCTTTTGCTTTCCAATGATCGATCGCCTGCTTCGCTTCTAAAACATCCGTTCGTCCTACCATTTCGTTGAGGGTGCGGAAGCCCAAACTTGCCATAATTTCACGGACATCTTGGGCGAGAAACTTCATGAAGTTAACCGTATAATCGGGATTACCAATAAAGTTTTTCCGTAGTTGTGGGTCTTGGGTTGCAATCCCAGCAGGACAAGTGTTTTTATGACACACCCGCATCATAATACAGCCAAGAGTGACCAGAGGCGCGGTAGAGAAGCCAAATTCCTCAGCGCCGAGGAGAGTGGCGATCGCGATATCCCGTCCTGTTTTCATCTGACCGTCGGTTTCAACGACAATGCGGGTGCGGAGGTTGTTTAATACTAGGGTCTGATGGGTTTCTGCTAATCCCAGTTCCCAAGGGAGTCCCGCGTGTTTAATGGAGGTTTGAGGAGAAGCGCCAGTCCCCCCATCAAAGCCAGAGATTAAGACCACATCTGCATGGGCTTTGGCGACTCCAGCGGCGATCGTTCCTACCCCAACTTTTGACACCAGTTTGACATTAATCCGTGCTTCCCGATTCGCATTTTTCAAGTCGTGGATTAACTCCGCTAAGTCTTCAATGGAGTAGATATCGTGGTGAGGTGGTGGTGAAATCAAGCCGACCCCTGGGGTTGAGTGGCGCACTTTCGCAATCCAAGGATAGACTTTTTTCCCGGGTAATTGTCCGCCTTCCCCCGGTTTTGCCCCTTGGGCCATTTTAATTTGTAGTTCTTTGGCTTGGGAGAGATACAAGCTGGTGACCCCAAAGCGACCTGATGCGACTTGTTTAATGGCGCTGTTTTTGGAGTCTCCTTGGTCGTTTTTCCAAGTATAACGGGCGGGGTCTTCTCCCCCTTCTCCTGTGTTAGATTTTCCCCCGATACGGTTCATGGCAATAGCAAGCGCTTCATGGGCTTCTTGGGAAATTGACCCATAACTCATCGCCCCTGTCTTAAACCGTGTCATAATCGCTTCGATGGGTTCGACTTCTTCGAGGGGAACAGGTTCACGGGCTTTATAGTCCAATAATCCGCGCAGGGTGAACCGTTGTTGATTCTGGTCATTCACCAGTTGTGCGTATTTTTTATACAGTTCATAATTCCCTGTTTGCACCGCTTGCTGTAGCGTGTGAATCGTTTCAGGATTGAATAAATGGGCTTCGCCGTCTTTGCGCCATTGATAGTCACCGCCAGCATCAAGGGTATGTCCATTCACTTCTCGATCGGGAAAGGCGTGTTTGTGACGTAAAATAGCTTCTTGGGCGATCGAGTTTAAATCTGCGCCACTAATGCGAGAGGGAGTCCCTGTAAAATAACGATCGATGAGGGATTCATTGAGTCCAATGGCTTCAAATATCTGCGCCCCCCGATAACTCTGTAAGGTGGAAATCCCAATTTTAGAGGCAATTTTGATTGTCCCTTTGGTAACCGCTTTCATATAGTTCTTACAAGCGGTGTAATCATCCACATCTGTCAGTGTTCCTTGAGCAATCATATCCTCGATCGTTTCAAAGGCTAGATAAGGATTAATCGCCCCGCAACCATAGCCCAATAACACCGCAAAATGATGGACTTCTCTCGGTTCTCCTGATTCTAGAACAATCCCGACACGGGTGCGAGTTCCTTGCCGAATCAGGTGATGATGTAAGCCAGAAACCGCTAATAAAGCAGGAATGGGGGCTTTTTCTCGATTAAAATCGCGGTCGCTGAGGATAATAATGCTAACCCCTTCTTCGATCGCGCGATCGACTTTTCCACAGAGTTGTTCGATCGCTGTTTCTAACCCCTCAACTCCTGCGTTCTGGTCAAATAAAATGGGTAAGGTCAGAGACCCCCCCTCTTTCCCTCCCACTGGGGGAAGGGAGGGACGAAACTGTTTCAATTTGGCAAGTTCTGCGTTAGTGATAATTGGGGTTTTTAATTGAATCAGATGACAGCTTTCTGGTTTGGGATCGAGTAAGTTTCCTTCAGCGCCAATGGTTGTCACAGGAGAGGTGACAATTTCTTCTCGAATGGAATCAATGGGGGGATTCGTTACTTGGGCAAACAACTGCTGAAAATAGTCATAAAGCAGTTTCGGACGCTCAGAAAGCACTGCTAAGGGGGTGTCCGTTCCCATTGAACCAATGGCTTCTACCCCATTTTCTGCCATCGGTTTAATCAACATCCGCAGTTCTTCAAAGGTATAACCAAAAATGCTTTGTTTTTGGATGGTTGTTCTTTGTCCTTTGTCATTAGTCATTTGTCCTTTGTTATCCAATGACGAATGACCCATGACGAATGACCCCTTTGGTTCTGGTAACGATTCTAAAGGGATTAAATGCTGATCCAACCATTCCTGATAGGGTTGTTCTTGGGCAATCTTTTGTTTAATCTCCTCATCTGCCACGATGCGTCCTTCTTCCATATTGACAAGGAACATCCGTCCTGGTTCTAAACGCCCTTTTAACGCGACGTTTTCAGGTGCAACGGGGATAACCCCTGCTTCGGAAGCCATAATCACAAAGTTATCTTTGGTCACGTAGTAGCGAGAAGGACGTAAGCCATTTCGATCGAGGATCGCCCCCACCATTGTCCCATCGGTAAACGTTGTGGAAGCAGGACCATCCCAAGGTTCCATCAAACAGGAATGATACTCATAAAACGCCCGTTTCTCGGCACTGAGTGAGTCATCACTCGTCCAAGGTTCAGGAATCATCATCATCACCGCATGAGGCAGCGATCGACCTGCTAAAACCAAGAGTTCTAAAGTATTATCAAAAATACTGGAGTCACTGCCATCGAGATTAATTAAATTCTGTATTTTTTTAAAGTCATCCCCAAACTTGTCTGACTGGAACAATGCTTGTCGGGCGTGCATCCAGTTAACGTTGCCCAGAACCGTATTTATTTCGCCATTGTGGGCAATGTAGCGATAGGGGTGCGATCGTTCCCAACTCGGGAAAGTATTGGTGCTGAAGCGCGAATGCACAAGGGCTAAAGCGGTTTCCATATCTCGATCGCGCAGATCGGGATAATAGTCGCCCAGTTGCACGGGCATCAACATTCCTTTATACACGATCGTCCGACAAGACAGACTCGCACCATACCAAAAAGAATCGAGCCCTTCACGGCGAATCGCTTTATGGGCTCGTTTGCGAATAACAAAGAGTTTGCGTTCAAAGGCGGATTCATCTAACCCCTCGACCCGTTGAATAAAGACTTGCTGCATGAACGGTTCACAAGATAGAGCCGTTTTTCCCAGAGAAGAATCATCCGTGGGAACATCCCGCCACCCTAAAACCGTTTGTCCTTCTTCAGCAACAATGGTTTCAAAGACCCTTCTCCCTTTCTCTCGAATGACAGAATCACGGTCCGCATAAATCATACCAACGCCATATTCTCTAGGGTTGGGTAAGGAAATTTGGTTTTGAGCAGTAACTTTTTGCAAAAATTGATGAGGAATTTGCATTAAAATCCCTGCCCCATCGCCAGTGTTGGTTTCTGCGCCACAAGCGCCGCGATGTTCTAGGTTTTTTAACATCGTTAACGCTTGTTCAACCAGTTCGTGGGATTTCGTGCCATTGATGTGGACAATAAAGCCAACACCACAAGCATCATGCTCGAAGCGCGGGTCGTATAGACCTTGTTTGGGTGGCAGTTGATGACTATTCATTATGAGGACTCATGTTAAATTCTTGATACAAGCGAGAGGGGTTAGCTTGAACATTTACCCCCCCAACCCCCCAATTGTGGGGAGCTTGGAGAGAGTCAACCTTTTAGAAATGATATAGGATTGCTATATCAGCGCAATCAATGCTAAAAAAGGATCGATAAAAGAAGATTTTGGCAATTTAATGCTTAAGTATTCTGTTAAGGCTAACAACTCCCGATCATTAATTCAATTTTACTGAGAGTAGTAAAGGAAGCCTGTTTTTTAAACAAATGTTCAGAATCAGATGATTTCAATAAACTATTGTTGTCAGGAAGAAAATTAATCCCTCAAAATTTCAGCGCGATCGCTGCCATGACAAAAAATAAAGATTTATTCCCGATTCAGTTATCACCAGCAAAAGTTTTATAAAAAATCAAGATTGTCAAAGATTTGATCAAAATCATAGGAGTTTTTATTTTTCTAAAAAAATCAATTTTGTATTGAAATTGACATTACTGCTCAAAACAAAAATGTCAAAATGTATCTAAAAAAATAATCAGGGAAAATAATTTTCTGGGGCGCGATCGAGTAGGCGAACAGACTTATTTGTCCAAAAATCATGGGTTTTAAACCCCTCTCTTTTGGAAGTAGGCAGCTTAAATTGCTGCTAAAACTAACAGATGCAAAACTCAGTTGTGCGCCTCTAGCAATCTGACATGGGTTGTGAGAAGATTTTGTCCCCTAACCTCCCATTATGGGGGAACTACAACGGGATATCACCAATGAGAACAATTGCTATATTGTGGATATTGCCACTGAGATTTTCGAGCAGGATATTCTCGCTGTTTGGGATGATTGGTCATTAATCTGATCGGGTGCGGTTTCTAGCTCAGATTAAAAAAAAGTAAGGGTAATACCGCCCTTACTTGATACTGCTAAAAATTACTAATATTCAAGAAACTATGGATTAGTTCTCGCTTTCGAGATTCCCTGCCGCCTGACGGTTACGCCAGCGCTTCCATCCGAACCAACTACCAATGAACGCTAAACCCATAGCAGTTTCCGCTTCAAAGGGAATTTCAGGAACTTCATCATTAATGTTGGCAAAGGCAATATTGTCGAAGGTAATAGAACCGTTTAATCCTTGACCTTCTATGATTAACTCGATCGCACTCACTGTTGCTGGGTCTAGGACACCTGCGAAGGGAACATCTACGATGTTCGTGACATCTGGGACATCGCCCGCGAAGCTAAAGAATACCGCCTCATCATTCTCTGTAAATGGTGCAGTTGCTTCTGCAAAATTGTTTCCACTATCAGAATAAATTTGTGCCGTTATGCTTCCCGCATCGGTGAAGTCAAAGTCACCAAGATCGAGTAGCAAACCTGTGTTGCTTCCGCTTTCTCCTCTTGCATCAACACTGCCCAGACCAGCCGTATCAAGGTTAGTCGCGTCGCCATCCTCACCATCATATTGCAAGGTTACTGTAGCCTCTACACCAAAACTGCTCGACAGACTTCCTCTATCTAGATTCATTGGGCCAGCTGCAAACAGAGCAAAACCAGTGGTTGTTATGCTACTGGTTGTCACTTCTAAAATCACATCACGCTCACGTTCAAGGATTGATCCAACAACAGTACCTGTCACATCCACAACGCCATTCTCGGATAAAGGAGGGCTTCCTGGTGGAAATAAAAGAGAGACATTTTGCTCAACCTGAAAACTGTCAACAATAATGATGTCGCTTGAAGGAAGCGCCTTTGCTTCCCCTGTGGGAAGGCATAGGAAAAGCCCTGTCAAGAATACGAATTGAGTATAGTTTGGAACTTGCTTCATGAATTCACTCCTCGGAATTTTAGTGATTTTCTATAATCTAGAAGTAATGAGATTGAAGTGTAAATTTTGGGAAATTTACCACTTGAACTACGTTATTGTAAGATGCACAGTTTGTTTAAAATCTAAAAAAAAATATAAGTTTTTGTTGCTCTTAGTGATTTAGAAAACTCTCTTGAAACTGGTTTGAAGGGATGGTTAATCAAATCAAAATCTTCACTTCAGTGTGGTTCATGTTCTCAGGGGTTTAATCGCGATCGATGCAGCACAACTTGGTGATATTAATTGTGGTTGATCTAATGTCATCAAACTCAGCAGGTAGGGGAAAATGTTCATTCCCCCTACCTGAGAAAGGAAACTGTTTAATTTAGCTTTGACTCACGGCTTCTTCTTTGGCTAAGAATTTTTCTAACTCGGTGAGTGCATCCGCATCAACTTTTGTTTGCATCGGACAGAATTTTGGCCCACACATGGAGCAGAATTCGGCTGTTTTATAGATGTCTGCGGGTAAGGTTTCGTCGTGATATTCTTTCGCTCGATCGGGGTCTAAAGACAGTTCAAATTGACGATTCCAGTCAAAGTTATATCGTGCAGCAGACAGTTCATCATCGCGTGCGCGTGCGCCCTGACGATGACGGGCAATGTCCGCAGCATGAGCAGCAATTTTATAAGCAATTAGCCCTTCGCGCACATCTTCTGCATTAGGTAAGCCTAAATGTTCTTTAGGAGTCACATAGCACAACATGGCTGTACCGTGCCAACCCGCGATCGCTGCCCCGATCGCAGAGGTAATATGGTCATAACCTGGGGCAATATCTGTGACCAGTGGCCCCAACACATAGAAAGGTGCTTCGCTACACTCTGCCATCTGTTTTTTCACGTTGTACTCAATCTGATCCATTGGCACGTGACCTGGCCCTTCGACCATCACCTGTACATCATGTTCCCATGCACGACGGGTTAACTCCCCAAGGGTTTTCAACTCAGATAATTGTGCTTCATCAGTGGCATCATGAGTACAACCTGGGCGCAAGGAATCTCCTAAACTAAAAGAAACATCATATTTTTTAAAAATCTCAATGATGTCATCAAAATGGGTGTAAAGAGGATTTTGCTGATGATGATGTAACATCCATTTGGCAATAATTCCGCCACCACGAGACACAATCCCCGTGATGCGATGTTTCACAAGAGGAAGATATTCAATCAATAATCCCGCGTGAATGGTTTGATAATCAACTCCTTGCTGAGCGTGTTTTTCGATGATATGAAGAAAGTCATCGGCGGTGAGATTTTCTATGTTGCCATGAACACTTTCTAAAGTCTGATACACTGGGACTGTTCCAATGGGAACTGATGAGGCTTTAATAATCGCTGTGCGAATCTCATCAAGGTTTCCTCCTCCTGTGGATAAGTCCATCACCGTGTCAGCGCCATACTTCACCGCTAACTTGAGTTTATCCACTTCTTCCTCAATATTAGAAGAGTTGGGAGATGCGCCAATATTTGCATTCACCTTACATTTTGAAGCAATCCCGATCGCCATCGGTTCTAGGTTAGGATGATTGATATTCGCGGGAATAATCATCCGTCCTCGCGCCACCTCATCGCGAATTAACTCTGGCGAGAGGTTTTCTCGCTGAGCGACATAGTGCATCTCTTCTGTAATTTTCCCTTGGCGGGCATAGTGCATTTGACTAACATTACTATCCCCAGCACGTCGGGCAATCCATTCAGTTCGCATATTATAATTTTCCTTGAATCACAGCTTCCCTCCGTCGGTGCTAACCGATCTCAGGTTCTCGGGGTGTAATCTCAGCCTGTATCAGCCCAGGCACCCCCAGCTTATTGAAAAATACTAACACATCGAAAACAATATTTTCTAAAGGGATGGCTAAGCTGTTAAGTATTTAAATGGGCTTGTGGAGACAAGGGAACAGGGAACGGTGGGGATGATGAAGTTTTTCCGCTAACTTGAGAATACCCAGCTTAAACCATTGATTTAAATCTTATCCTGACGCGGAGGAACTAAGCGCCCTTTCGTTAAGATAACTTCAATTTTTTTGAGAGGGGCGATATCTTCTTCTGGAAGGGGATAAGTCTGCTGATTGATGGTTCGTTCTTCTTTTTCTAAGAAACTAAAGGCTTGACGAAACTCGCGGGGAGAAACCTCTAAGGGTGCTTGAAAATGACAGGGAATCAATCGTTCAAAATGCCAGCTTACCACTAAGTTTGCCCATTTAATCGTTTCTGCGGGGGCGCGGTTGAGAATGAGGGTTTGTAAAATTGGCGCGACTAACAAGCGTCCATTTCCTTGCAGTTTTTCAAAAGACTCTCGCCAGTGGGACTTCCAATGAAAGGGATAAAACCCGAAATAGGCTTGTTTTGAGCGATCGGGCGCTTGTTTGGCTTCGGCCCAAGTCTCCTCCCATTTTGGCACTAGAAACGCATCAGGCTGGAAATAATTAGCAAATAAACAAATTCTCTGCCATCCTTTTTCGCGGTTTTCTGGCGTGTCTTCTACGACATCTAGCCCATTGTCCCTTGCATGAAATAAAAGGGGATAGGGGTCAATTTGAACGCTTTCTGGAGGGGTTTTCGGGATGGAGATGATGCTATCAGTGACTAAAGCGGTGCGAGAGGGTTTATGGAAGAGAGCAATTTCCCCAAATGACCCTAAACCCAGTTTAATTGGCCCCAAAACCGCATAATCGAATGTTTCGCCAAAAGGATTATACTCGTAGGAATGGGAAAGGGTGTAAGTGCGTTTGGGAGGAAAGCCTAACCAACTTAAGGGAAGATTAACAGGAAAACTCCACAGTTGTGGGGCGACATAAACAGATGCTTGGGGAAACTTCCGCGCAAAGGGACCCACAAATACTTTATGTTCTAACCCTGAAATCGTTGGAAGAACAATGTGTTTTACTTCGCCGTGTTTTTCCTCTAATTCTCTCATCAAACGGATACATTCTGGCGTGGGTGCGACGGGGGCGTAAACCAGTAATCCTCCCGATTCTAAGCGGATAACCGTCATCCGAATGGGGACAACGACATAGAATATCCCTTGGATTTGCTCGAATGTCCAGATTGTATTTTTCAGGACTTCTTGGCGCAGAGTACGCCGTTTTCCGTAGGGATAGATGGGGAGGAGAAACCAGTATCGCCAGATGAGGTCACGTTGGGTCATTTATTTGTTAAAAGCTGAGGGAAGAGAGAGTTTTCCGTTATTACTATTGTTAGCCTGATGAGGTTGGTCTTGTAAAGCGATATTGCGAATAAACCGCGCGATCGCCTTCTCTGTCAGTTTACCCACAATTTTCTGTCCCATTGCTTGAGTCTCAGGTTTAGACAGCACTTTGGGAACTAGAGGAACAATCCGCATCGGGTCAAAGCCAGGAGTATCTCTGAGAATTTCGAGGATATTCTTGATATGCTCGAAATTTTGATGATTCTCTCCCATTTGAGGGGGATTTTCATTCACCGCTAACCCAACCTGTTCGCGGATGGTTGCAGAGAAGTCATAAAAGCGCCGTTGTCCATAAATATCGATCGCCTTGACTAATTCATCTACTAACCGTTCTCGAATGAACTCCCCTCGTTCAGAAAAGAGGAAGTCTAGTGCTTGGTCTAACACTTTTTCAAAGTTATAATCTTGAGAATCACGGGCGTTGCGGAGCAGGTTTTCTAGACGATTCCAACGGAAACTTTCTTCTCGGAATAAAAGATCGCGCAGAGATTCTCTTAACTCGGGTGCGGGGTCAATTAAGAGACGTTTAGCAACATAAGGATAGGCTTTACTTAGGACTTTAAAGTTGGGGTCAATCCCGATCGCGATCCCTTCTAAGGTTACCAAAGACCGAATGATTAACGCATAATAAGCGGGAACTTTGAAGGGAAACTCATACATAATTTCCGACATCTGATCCGTAATGCTTTTGAAGTTTAATTCCGCCACACTCGCACCCAGGGCATTTTCAAAAACACTGGCTAAAGCAGGAATAATCGGACGTAAATCAGTATCTTCAGAAAGGAAGTCCAATTGGATATAATCTTGGCCGAGGGATTCAAAATCACGGTTTACCAAGTGGACAATGGCTTGAATCAAACCATAGCGCTGATAAGGCTTAATCTCGCTCATCATACCAAAATCCAGATAAGCTAAGCGCCCATCTTTGAGAGCGAGGAGGTTTCCTGGATGGGGATCAGCGTGGAAAAAGCCGTATTCGAGTAGTTGACGCAGGGAACATTCTACACCAATCTCAACTAAGCTAGTCGCTTCAATTCCTGCTTCTTGAATCCCTTGGATATTGGTTAATTTAATCCCTGATATCCATTCCATTGTCAGGACTCTTCGTCCTGTATATTCCCAATAAATTTTCGGAACATAGATATCCTCAATGTAGCTGTAGAGTTCTTTGAACCGTTCGGCATTATACCCCTCATGAGCATAGTTCATTTCCTCAAAAATGCGTTCAGCAAACTCGTCCATAATCCCCACTAAGTCGCTGCGAAGTTGCTTAATATTATTTGTGGCGAAAGCAGCAACTTTCCGCAGGATATAAAGGTCAATGGTGATGCGATGGAGTAAGTCGGGACGTTGGACTTTAATCGCGACTTCTTCTCCTGTTTTCAGTTTTCCTTTATAAACCTGTCCAAGGGAAGCAGCAGCAACGGGGTGAGTAGAGATTTCGGCGTATGCTTCTTGTGGGGGACTTCCTAACTCATCCTCAATGAAGTGATAAGCGATCTCATTATCAAAGGGAGGGAGTTGATCTTGCAATCGCGCTAACTCTTCGAGATAAATTGGCGGAACTAAGTCGGGACGAGTGGAGAGGGCTTGTCCAATTTTAATATAAGTCGGACCGAGTTCTGTTAAAATATCCCGTAGCTCGATCGCCCGTTTTTGTTCGTTTTTTGGGATCCGTCCTGTTAACTTATCCAAAAGGAGACGAAAGCCAAATGCAATTCCAGGGAAAAGCAAGGCGATTAACCGTCTAATCACTGCTAAAGGACGTTTGCTGTAGTAGTTGTTAATTCTTTGAGGATCATAACGCCACTCGTCATTTGCTAAAGCCGGATGTGACAAATAAATTGATGACTCCAAAGTCATGGTGTCTTGATTTTCAGAGGGATTGGATTGACTGGGGGAAGAAACGGTTTGTTGAGTCATAAATATTCCTTTAACCGACCGAGTGACGTTGTTAAGTATTGTAACAAGATTTGGTGCTTTAAAGGCAGCGCGATCGCTCTTTCCTTGGAAAGATTCTCTAACGGTGATGCAATTACCAGTGACCAGTTATTAAACAACAATAAACACAAAATGAAATTGTTAATATAGCTAACGATGGAGAATAGAGCTTAAATATCGCGATCATGCAGCGAACATTTCTTTGTGGAAAAATTCATAACTGTCGCGTCACTGATAGTAACTTAAACTATATGGGAAGTCTTGGCATTGATCAAGTTCTCCTTGATGTCTCAGGCATTGATCTCTATGAACAGGTACAAGTGCTTAACATTACAACAGGGGCGCGATTGATGACTTATGCGATCGCCCTAGAAGCCAATTCGGGTCGCATCGAATTGAATGGCGCAGCAGCGCGGTCTGGAGAAGTCGGCGATCGATTAATTATTTTAACCTATGCTTTACTCACTCCAGAAGAAGTGAAAACTCATCAGCCCAAAATTGCCTTTGTGGATGAACATAACCAACTTCTTGATCCTATTCTCGCACAATCGAGCGTTTGGGTTTAATTGCTATAGCGTCAAATTTAAAAGTAAGATTCAATTTTAGTTGTCATCAAAAAAAATGAGTAAACTGTCTCTGCGGGTGGCGAAAGAAAAAGCAAATCCTTTGCATGGGCTAAGATATGTAATTGCATTGCTTCCCCTCATCCTCTCTACGTTGAACCTAGTTATCGCGATAACTTTGCCGATTTTCCACTACGATCGCTTGTTAGAAAGAGCCATCAGACAACTTGAAACAAGGGGGGTTTTGCGTCAATGGTTAGATAATTTTTATGGCTTTTTTTGGCAACAAATTACTCCTGATCGAATTGCACAAAATGAAATCTTTTGGAATCAGACTTGGGCAGTTATTTACTTGGTTATTTCCCTGATTTTCTGTTGGTTAGTGTTGCGATGGGAAGAAGCAAAATATGTCATTGCGGGGTTGAGCGCGATCGCATCTGGTGTGATCTATTTTCTGCTTCCTGTTGATGTTTTCCCAGACTTTATTCCCGCAGGTGGATTGGTTGATGATGTCATTGTATTTTTAATCAGTGCAGGAACAGGATTTACAGTATTAGGAGAAGGAAACAAGAAACAAAAAATTCTGCGAAAAATTCATTCTTCTGCAGAACAAAAACCTCTGAAAGCATTAGAAATTTTATGTGAAGAATATGGCTTAGAATTAGAAGTCATTCCAGATAATAAAGAAGCTTAATCATAGTAAATGGTGGGTGAGGCAAACCCTATAATGTAAGATGAAATTTTTCAAGCTATCCAAAATAACAACATTAATCCTCTGTTTCTTCCTCCTCTCTGGCTTTAGTTTAGTGGGTCCCAATTATAAAGAGTTATATAAAAAGCAACAGCAAAAGACAGAGTATCTCCAAGAACAATCAGAGGACTACAAAGAAAGATATCAATATCAATTTAATCAGCGTCAAGAACTGCGGGAAAAACTAGATAAAATACAAGAAGAAAATAGACAGTTAGAAAAAGAGAATTCAGCACTGATTAAAGAAAGTGAGTTTTTGAAAAAAGGACTAGACCCCTTACAAAAAGCTCTGGTAGAAAAAGAAAAACGGCTGAATCAGCGTCAAGAAGAATTAGAACGCGATCGCACACAATTTTTAGAGGATCGCGCTAATTTTAATGAAGAAATCCGCAAAGTGGGACAATTAGAAGGAGAACTCGAAAAGCTGCGGGAAGAAAAAACAGAACTCAGTGAAAACTTCGCTTCTTTACAACAGGAAAGACGGCGAGAAGAAAATGGTAAAAACTGGTGGAAAAATTTGGCTTTTATTGAACCTGCCATTTTATTAATCTTCTTTGTCATTCCTTTCTTACTTTGGAGACAACGAAAACCCGTTTATTCTCAAGAACGTCAAACCATAGATATTGGAGAAAATACGAAGAATCAACTTAGCACTCAGACTCAAGAAAATAAAAGTCTTCCCAAAAGTGATGAAGCAAATCAACAATATAGCAATCCAAAATGAGTGATCCCCGTGATCCCTCCTTAATAAGGGAGGATCACCCCCTAACCCCCCAGTCTGGGGGAACTTAGTTAAGTTAATTGGCTGGTGTGAGAAAATTTTGTCAAGGTAAATTACGCACATCCAGTTTCGTCTGAGATGTGCGCTCGGTTCTAGTCTCCCGCACTTTCGGTGAATGGTCTTTCACCCCACCCAAAAATTATCAAATTAATCCTTAAGTCCGAGTCCAAGACCTAACCGAGAACAAGCTCGCTTAAAAGCACTTTGCTCGGCAGTCATCACAGGATCAGCATGAGTTGCAGAATCAGTGGGAGCGCTTCCAACTGCTTCTCTTGCTACAGTGCCATCACTGCAAAATAAGGTCAGTCGTCCTGTCACGGAGACGCGATCGCGCATTTCTTTCACTTCTCGGATTTCCCAATAATGTCCCGGTGCATACTTATCAAAAATTTGGGTCTAAAACCCCGTCCTTCTAGGACGGCTTTATATTTTT
>CAYXDG010000056.1:0-23561 GCA_964463655.1 uncultured Dactylococcopsis sp. | reverse complement strand
TCCCCAATTTAGACACTACCTTGAGTTTTGCGGTCACAGGAACTGGAAGCAACCCCACGACTCCTTTCGACTTTGCAGGTGGCGTTAACCCGAGCGGTCTGGTGGAAATTGTCGCAGGTGAAGGAATTGTCAGTTTGGAAATTGTCGATGATGCTGAAATTGAAAACGACGAAACCTTCCAACTGGTGATTATCTCTGAAGACTCTAATGAAATTCTTGCTACTGCCATCGGTACGATCGCAGATAACGATCAAGAACGTCCCACCCCAGTTTTTGGTAGCTTAGAAGACAATGCCCTTGAAGCAGGAATTGACTTTGATGGAGAAAACGATCTCGTCTTAGTGGGAGCAGGAGAAGATGAGGTCTTTGCTTCGATCGCCACTGGGGGCAATCGCATTTATGGTAGCAGCGACAACGACGAAATTTTTGTCAGCTTTGAAGACCGAGCTTTTGGAGGGGATGGTGATGACATCTTAGATGCTTCCCAAGGTCGCGGTGAAAATCGGATATATGGCGGTGCTGGCGATGATGATTTCTTTTTAGGCAGTGATGACCGCCTAATCGGAAATGGAGGCAGCGATCGCTTCTTTGTTCTAGCAGGGGGAAATAACCTGATTACAGGGGGTGCTGGTGCTGACCAATTCTGGATCGCCAACGCAGAACTCCCCGCAAGTGCTAATGACATTACCGACTTTACCATTGGAGAAGATGTCCTCGGCATCGGTGGCATTGATTCGATCGCTGAGTTCTCTGACTTAACGATTACCCAAGATGGCGATGATGCCATCATTAGTGCTGGTGATGATGATTTAGCCCGATTGCTGGGGATAGATAGCAATAATTTAGGGGCGGATCAGTTTGTCATTCAAGAAAGTGTTGAAGTTTAAGCCGTTTTTAGCCCTCTTCTCTTACCAGAGGGGGGTTTTTTAATGGTACTGAGAAAAATGAAAAGGGAAATGTTAAGTTAGTCGGATGTATAGTGCTACGTGCTTATATTAGGACATTTCCCGAACGGTGGGAGTGCAACCGAGACGGTCGCTAGTCTTGTTAAGAACGTCCTAACCTGATTTTGTAGCGCTATATTCTGCAAAATTAGTAATTCACAAACTTAATCTCTATGATTTCAGCGAAATGTTTTTCCCTAGCATTATTATTCACTCCTCTGGCTTGGACAACCAACCTCCAAGGTGCAAAAGCAAACCCCCCTGTCCCAGGCACAGTAACCACAACCGCCAGTCCTCTTACAGCAGAGAACAACCCTTCTGAAGACACTGTTGCACAAGTTGAGCGCCGTCGCACTCAGAGAACCGTTCGTCGCGGCCCATTTAGCCCCAACTATCTCGGAATTGGGATTAACCTTGGGTTTGATGGCAATACTTCTCTGAGCGAAGTTGAATTTGCGGTTCTTGGCCGACTGAAACTAACTCCCAATCTTTCTTTTCGTCCCAGCGCCATCATCGGAGAAAATGCAGTCATTCTTGTTCCTGTAACCTATGACTTCCTGCGGACAGATGTAGATGTTGCTGAACGAACCTTAGTTTTCACCCCTTATGTTGGCGGTGGCATTCTGTTTACGACAGATGAAGACTCTGAAGATGATTTGGGGGCTTTAATTACAGCAGGAATTGATGTTCCCGTGTCTCGTGACTTTACAGCCAATGCCGGCTTAAATGTTGGCTTCGTCAATGATGATGTAGAAATTGGTCTGCTGCTTGGGGTTGGCTACAATATCCCCAGCAATTAAACTCAGAGTAGTCGGGTGGGTATTGCCCACCTGATCACTGACTAATCACTAAGGATCGGTAAAAAATGATGAATTATTCTTCTGGAGCATCTGTTGCAGGTTGCACTTGATCCACTACTTCCAAGTCTCCCTGTTGCTCGACTGTCCAAACATCATAACTGCCGACAGTATCACCAAATTCATCGAATTCGATGTCACCGCTAGCCCCTTGATAGTTGATTTCTTCTCCATTGCGAACAAGTTCCATTGCTTCACAAGGATCAGAGACTTCGGTGCCTGGAGTGTTGGCGACATCACGATAGTGATCTTTGATCGCAATTCCAGTGTTTTCACCACCTTTTTCGGCAGCCAGCATCATAATCACCGCAGCATCCCAACTGTGAGGAACAAAGGCGGTCAATTCTTCGCCAAGTTCAGCTTGCCATTTTTCGGAAAGCAAATCCAATGATTCTCCGCTTGCCCCAGGGACAGTGCCTAATGCACCACTAATGATGGATTCTCCTTCAGGGGTTTTCCCGACATCCTTCACAAATTCTTCGGAATAAACCCCATCAGTGAGGAGTTCGGTCACTCCTTCACTTAAGCCTTGTTGATAAGCGGCTCGCATGAGTAAGCTGCCTGTTTCTGCGTATAAAACCCCTAAAACGGCATCGGGATCATTGCCAAAGACCGAAGCAGCTTCACTATCAAAGGTAGTTGCAGCAGGGTCATAACGGACAGGGCTATCTTCGTTAACAATAGTTCCCCCTAGGTCTTTGAAGGCTTTTACAAATTCCTGTTCAAAGCCAACGCCATAATCGTTGTTGATGACGACTGTAGAAACGCGATCGAAGCCTCGATCGCTGGCAAGTTTTGCTAAAGCACGGGCTTGATAAGTATCAGGGGGAGCAGTCCGCGCCCAGAACCCATCAAAGTCCCCATCTTTGGCTCTCTGGGTAAAGACAGGGCTGGTACTGCCCGAGGAAATTTGCATCACTTCATTTCTTACGGCGATGTCAATGGTTGCTCCTGAAACGCTGCTGGCAAAAGCACCGACAACACCAGCGACTTGATCCACTTCCGCTAATTTCGACATGGCAGCAGAGCCTGCAGTGGGGTCAGTTTGGCTATCTTCTTGCACTAATTCTACCGGTTCTCCATTTACGCCACCACAGGCGTTGATGGTATCCACCGCCAGGCGGACAGCTTTGGGCATATTTTGACCCACAGAAGCAAGGTCGCCCGTGGTGGGAAATAAACTGCCTAGTTTGAGGGCTGCGGGAGAATCGCCAGAGCTTTGGGCGGTTTGTTCGGGAGTGTCTTGTTGAGTTTGGTTTCCTGAGTCTGGAGACGGAGTGGGCGTGTTGGTTTGAGTTTGGCAAGCGGTGGTCAATAACCCAGTAAGGCTGAAGACCAATAGGGAACGAGTCAGTTTTGTGTTTGAGATGCTTGTCATAGTTGCAATGGGATTAGCTTGGATTGATGATGATTTTAACAGGACTGATAAGAATTGAATTGTTCTTTAAGAACAGGTTAATTTTCTATATTATCTCGTAAATTTGTGTTTTGGTTTGTGAGTTCATGGGTTAGGATAATTGCTGAAGGGGATTTTATTAGGAGGCTGTCATGACTGCGGTAAGTCTTTCACAAAAGGAAATTCAACAGTTAACACCAGAGGCGGTGGATCAGTTAGCGGAACGTTTGGAGAAGGATGACTATAATAATCCTTTTGAAGCGTTACAAGATTGGCATTTACTCCGTGCGATCGCGTTCCAAAATTGGGAGTTGGTAGAACCTTATCAATATCTCCTTGATGTGGAAGCGTTTGATGAAGCCTAATTGCAATGACAACTGAAAAAAATGTCTTAATTGGTATTGGCGGTGGAATTGCTGCTTATAAGGTGTGTCAGTTGATTTCTCATTTACATCAAGGGGGAATCTCAGTGCGGGTGATGCTCACAGAAGCAGCCCAACAGTTTATTACACCTTTAACCGTTAGCACCCTCAGCCGTCATCAGGCCTACACAGACACCGATTTCTGGCAAAATTCTGCTCATCCTCTACACATTACGTTAGGGGGATGGGCAGATTTATTAGTGATCTCGCCCCTCACCGCCAATACGCTGGGCAAGTTGGCTTATGGCTTTGCTGATAATTTGCTCACAAACACGGTTTTGGCTTCTCGTTGTCCCATTTTAGTCGCTCCTGCGATGAATACGGATATGTGGGAACAGTCAACGGTACAGCGCAATTGGCAACTCCTCAAACAAGATCAACGGTATCATGTTCTCGAACCCACAGGAGGCTTGCTGGCGTGCGATCGCATTGGCACTGGACGCATGGCAGAACCCGATCAGATTCTGAACACGGTACAATCCCTCCTCTACACACAAGGCAAACGAGATTTTCTCGGAAAAACAGTCTTGGTCAATGGTGGGGGAACGCGAGAATATTTTGATCCTGTGCGGTTTATCGGCAATCCGGCAACGGGGAAAATGGGAAACGCGATCGCGCAAGCTGCCTTAGATCGCGGAGCAACAGTAACCTTAATCCAAGGCAGTTCTGAGGTGATGATGGCCTCATCTGCCAAACTGAAATGGATGAGTGTTACCAGTGCTGAAGAAATGTATCAGGGGATGCTGCTTCATTTCCCAGACGCTGATTATACGATTTTGTCTGCTGCGGTAGCGGATGTCAAACCAGCGCATTATTCTCCCCAAAAGTTTCCTAAACAAAAGATTCCAGATTGTTTACCCTTAGCAGATGTTCCTGATATTGCTGCAACATTAGGAAAACAAAAACAAGCCAGACAAATCCTAGTAGGATTTGCAGCACAAACAGGGGATTTTGTTAAGCCAGCGCAAGCAAAAATGGAGAGAAAAAATTTAGACTATATTGTAGCCAACCCAATCGATCGCGCTGAGGGAGGATTTGGCAGCGATCGCAATCAGTGTGTCATTCTGGGGAAACATGGACTAGAACAGGAGATTCCCTTGTGTACAAAGTTAGAATTAGCCCATCAGCTTCTAGACATCATCAATCATTAAATAGTAATGGTCAACCGCTATAAAATTTATCTTGTGTTGAGGAGAACGCCAATTGAAAAAATGCAAAAAAAATAAGTGATATTATATACTTGATGACTATGACTAAAACGGCTTCTCAACGTCAATTTAATTTCCTAGGAAAAGCGCGATCGCTTCTCACGAATAATACAGCCCAATATATCTATAAAAGACTCCTCCAAGCACTATTAACTTTATTTCTGGCCTCAATTCTCAGTTTTACGATTATTCAATTTGCCCCCGGAGATTATCTTGATGCCTTACGGCAAAATCCGCAAATATCCCCAGAAACGATCGCCGATCTTGAACAACGGTTTGGACTAGATCAACCGCCTTTTCTACAATATTGGTATTGGTTAAGAGGGATTATTACTCGCTTTGATTTTGGCACAAGTTTTGTTTACTCTCGTCCCGTTTCTGAGTTAATTTTAGAACGGATTCCCGCCACCTTACTGCTAACGATTTCTTCAATTATTATCACCTGGGCGATCGCAATTCCTTTAGGAATTATCGGCGCAATTCAACAAAATCGTCTGCTCGATCGGGTTTTACGAGTTTTAAGCTATCTTGGACAAGGCTTTCCCAGTCTCATCACTGCTCTTTTCCTGTTATACATTGCTCAAGCCACATCTCCTTTGTTTCCAGTGGGAGGGATGACCAGTATTAATCACAATAACTTTTCTCTGTTAGGGAAAATTTTGGATATTGGTTGGCATTTAATTTTCCCGACGATCGCGCTTAGCATCACAGGATTTGCGGGTTTACAACGGATCACACGGGGGGAATTACTAGATGTGTTGCGTCAAGATTATGTCCAAACTGCAAGAGCCAAGGGCTTGCCCGAAAATAGAGTGATTTATATCCATGCCCTTCGGAATGCGGTGAATCCTCTGATTACCATTCTCGGATTTGAATTTGCTAGCTTATTGAGTGGCGCGTTTATTGCTGAATTTTTCTTCAACTGGCCAGGATTAGGGCGCTTGATTTTACAAGCAGTTTTAGCCCAAGACTTGTATCTGGTGATGGCAAGTTTGATGATGGGAGCGTTAATGCTAATTATTGGTAATTTACTCGCTGATTTAGTCCTACAACGAGTCGATCCAAGGATTTCTTTAGGGGAGTAGCGATCAAGAAGTCAAAGAATTGACAAATTTATACGGATTGCTTTATAATAATAATAATTAGTTAAGGATTCTTCTCTGAAGCGCTTAAACCACATATTGCAGTAATCGCCGACTCGGAATACGTGGGGACTTCAGAACTTTAAGCGGTGCTTAACTGGTAGATAGAGTGAGAGACTATCTAGAGAAAGCAAAAACATAAATACTTGATAGAAGTTCATGAACAGACAGAGGTTAAACTTTGTCTGTTTTTTCACTTAATTCTTAATCCCAGTGGTGCTAATTCCTTGAATAAATTGACGTTGACCCATTAAAAATAAAATCACAACTGGAATCGTAGCGATAATCACCGCAGCCATCAATAAAGACCAACTGCTTGTAAATTGCTCTTGAAATTGGGCTAAAGCTAACTGCACAGTTGTTAATTCTGGGCGAGTCGTAAACACTAAAGGTTTAAATAAGTCATTCCATTCGCCAATAAAGGTGAACAAAAAAACAGTAATTAGTGCAGGACGAGCTAAAGGGAGCATAATTTCTCTTAAAATTTGCCAGCGACTCGCTCCATCTAAAAAAGCAGCTTCTTCTAATTCAATGGGAATTGTCGTAAAATATTGACGCATCAAAAAAATACTAAACCCATTAACAGCCGTTGGCAAAATCAATGCTCCATAAGTATTTATTAAACTGCCCCACTTGAGGACTAAAAAAATGGGAATGACTAATAATTGGAAGGGAATCACTAAGGTTGCTAAAATAAACAATAACAAGGCTTGACGACCGCGAAACCGTAAACGAGCAAGAGCATAACCAGCTAAAGAAGCGGTGATGAGTTGTAGAGCAGTCACACTTAAGGCGACTAAGGTAGAATTAGCAAATGCTAAGAGAAAATCGCCTTTTTGCCAGGCTTGAACATAATTTTCTAAAGTGAGGGAAGATAAATTAAAATCAGGAGTAGCTGTTGTTCCTGCGGGTGCGAGAGAGGTGAGGAAAATAATTGTTAATGGCGAAAGGACGATCGCGCCCCCGAGCAGTAAAATAATTAATCCCATGAGCAATCAGTCATAAATGAGATCAGAACTTTCTAAGAATATAGCATTGTTTAAGCCAGTCAAGACATGATCTCTTGTCAGGGGGAGCAATTATGGAATTGCTAGAATTGTCCGCCTCTGAACACAAAACCCCACAAAATGAAGCACCCGAACAGAATCCGATACCAGACAAACACCCATGTATTTTGTCGCTGTAAATAGCTAATTAAACCCACAACCGATAAGTATGAAAAAATGAATGTGGTAATTGTCCCCATAATAATGGGTAGGGTTTCCGCGCCATTCCAGCCTTGTTCTACCACATCCATTAATTCTACTCCCCCCGCCAGAACAATGGTCGGAATGCCCATTAACAAGGCAAAACGGGCTGCTGTGGGACGATCTAACCCCATAAACAATCCTGCTGTAATGGTAATACCTGATCGCGATGTCCCCGGAATTAATGCTAGGGCCTGAGCTATTCCCATTAAAATGGCATCTTGAGGGGTTAAATCTTTGTCTGTGCGATCGCGTTTTCCCACTTCTTCCCCAACTCCCAATAATAAGCCAATCCCAATGGAAGTTATCGCGATCGTGGTCAGACTGCGGAGGGGAGAATCATCAGTGACAAAGACTTTCCAAAACCCCCCACAAATTAAAATCGGAATTGTTCCCAATAAAATCCCCACTGTCAGACGTAAATCGGAATTTTGATAATCTTGCTCACGGATTCCCTGAAACGTACCCCGCAACAACTGATTTAAATCTTCTCGAAAATATAAAATAATGGCAGCAATACTGCCAAGATGAACCACCGCACTAAAGGTAATACCAGGATCACCCCAACCCAAAGCCACAGGAACAACTTTTAGATGAGCGCTGCTACTAATAGGAAGAAACTCCGTAATCCCCTGCACAAGGCCCAAAACCACGGCCTGAAACCAATTGATCGTTGTACTAGCTTCATCAACAGCATTTGTCTGCGCTGAAGCAGGAGGGATGAGAAACGAAAAAACCAATCCCAAAAAAGCATAAAATGACAGAGAAAAGAACCTTGCAGATAATTTGACCATTGTTAAACTAGAGTGATTAATTATTAATTATTTAATGTCCTTTCCCATTATTTATCATCCTGATTATGTTACCCCCTTACCCCCTGGACATCGGTTTCCGATGGCAAAATTTGGCTTGTTGTATGAGATTTTACTACGCGATCGCGTCATCCAACCTCAACAAGTTTATCAGCCTGAGACTCCCCCGCGAGAATGGCTAGAATTGGTTCATACCCCCGACTATGTAGAAGGCTATTGCAACGGGGCATTAGATGCCAAAGCACAGCGACGCATTGGACTTCCTTGGAGTGAGCAATTAGCCCATCGAACCTGTTTAGCCATTGGTGGGACAATTTTAACCGCAAAACTGGCTTTAGAAAAGGGGTTAGCTTGCAATAGTGCAGGGGGAACCCATCACGCCTTCCCTGATTATGGCTCAGGATTTTGTATTTTTAATGATTTAGCTGTCGCTGCTGCTGTTATCCTTCATTTGGACTTAGGGAAGAAGATTCTGATTGTCGATCTCGATGTGCATCAAGGGGACGGTACTGCGTTGATCTTTCAGGATGATCCCCGCGTGTTTACCTTTTCCATGCACTGTGGCGATAATTTTCCGAGTCGAAAGCAAAAGAGCGACTTAGATATCTCACTCCCACGAGGATTGGATGATGAAGGGTATTTGCAAATTTTAGCCAAATACTTACCAGAACTGTTAGAGACTGTCAAGCCAGATTTAGTGTTTTATGATGCAGGAGTTGATGTTCATGTGGAGGATCGGCTGGGAAAACTAGCGTTAAGCGATCGGGGCATCTATCGGCGCGATCGAGCGGTTTTAAGCACTTGTCTGGCAGCAGGTTATCCCACCGCTTGCGTCATTGGCGGTGGCTATAGTGACGATTTCACCGTCTTAGCGCAACGACACAGCCTCTTACACCGTGCAGCAGCGATCGTTTTCGATCGCTACATTAATCAATCACCAATCTGATCATACATAACGAATAGCGATGGTGTGTTTACAATTCATTGATTCAAGGGAACAGTAGGGATCATCAGGTTTTCCCGTTAACTTCAAAATACCCGATTTAATAGCGTCTTAGCTTAGTTTGCTAAATCATGAAAAATTCCCTCCGCTCAACACAGCAGAGGGAGGGAAAAATGGCAATGATAGCACTTCAGAGGTAATCAGACTGACAGAGAGAGTAACAGAAAGCCACCACCCTTCGGAAATCGCTGAAAATCTTATTCAACAATAATTTTGCCATTCATTCCAGCGCCACGATGAGGCTGACAATAGTAGCTGTATTCTCCTTTGGGAGCATCTTCAGGGAAAGTTACCGTGTGAGTTTGTCCAGCACCAGATAACAGTTTATTTTTGCTGAGAGAACTTGCCAGTGCTTTTGCACCATCAGGAACCCCAGTGTTATCAAAAACAACATTATGAGGAGCAAGTTTATTCATCACAAACTCGACTGTATCCCCTGGATGAATTGTGAGTTTCTCAGGAACATATTTCAGTTGTCCTGTATCAGAACCCATTTTCACTTGATAGGTCTGTCCACCAGCAGCACTGGTTTCTTCCTCAGTGTTAGCAGCAACTTCTGTTTCTTCAGTTTCAGAAGCAGCAACTTCTTCTGCTTCGGCAGTTTCTTCTACTTCAGCAGCTGTTTCTTCCTGTTCAACAGGTTCAGTGGTTTCTGGAGCTTGAGTAGTTTCTTCCGTGGGAGCAGTTTGAGTCTCTGCTGGGCTTTTTGCTTCACTAGCACCGCTACATCCTCCTAAGAGGAGGGTAACCGCCAATAAAAAAGTGAGGAAAGTTTGGATTGGTTTCATCATGAAAAATATTATCTGTACGCTTTAGGACAGTGAAAATTAGAAGGTTGACTGATTGTAAAAGTTGAATCAGATCAACCGTTTATTCTAGCTTAACAATTATTCAATAATCATTTTGCCAGACATTCCAGCACCGCGATGAGGAGTGCAGTAGAAGGGATAAGAACCTTTTTCTGCATCTTCTGGAATTGTGATGCTGTAGCTAGTGCCAGGAGCGAATAAAAGTTTATTCATGGAGAAGGACTTAGCTAAAGTAGCACTTTTGGAAAGACTGGGGTCAAATACCACATTATGAGGAGCAACTTTATTCATCACAAATTCTACGGTATCGCCAGGATAAACTGTGAATTGGGATGGCTCAAAGACTAGCTGCGCTCTGTCAGACCCCATCTTAACTTGGTAGGTTTCTGCTTGAGCAGGACTGGTGTTGAAAGCAAACGCTCCCAAAGCCATTAACAAGGTGGCAAGGATTAAAGCAAGTTTTTTCATAGTTTTACAGGTTGTCGAATTCACTAACAAGACTAATTTTAGGGGAAAATGGGTCAAAACTTAAGTCTTTGTCCTTGGTATTTAGTGCTTTGTGATCAAATTACAGTAGAGATATTTCTATTCCTGGACCTGTGGAAAGAACAGGAATGTCTTTACTTATTCACCAATGACCCAAAAACTGGTTTACCAAAATTTAACAAATTGGTAATCCGAAATTTAACTAAAGCGACTATGGTGACAAGGTATAAGTGAGGAAAGTTAGCTAGTATAGCACTGAAGCAACTTTATACTTAAGAGGAAAATTACTAACTTCAGAAAGCGGATGAGTACAAATCAAGCCGAAATGCACCCGCAAGAGAGTCCTTCTCCTTGGAAAAGGAATTTACTTGCCACGATCAGGATAGAAAATTGGTTGGAGCGAGGACTTGCCTTTCTCGGTTCAATTCCAGTTTTAGTTACGCTTTCTATCATTATCGTTCTGTTTGTCGAGACAATTTTTTTCTTTCAAGAAGTCCCTCTCTGGAAATTTCTGACAGATACACAGTGGACAGCTTGGTTTAGCGGACCTAACGTTCAGTATGGGATTTTTGTCTTAGCCAGCGCCACCTTCATGGTCACTGTGATCGCCACAATCACCGCCGTTTCCATTGGTGTCATGGGAGCGGTTTATCTCTCTGAATATGCGAATCCTGTGGTGCGACGTTTTCTCAAACCAGCTTTAGAAGCCCTGAATGGGATTCCGACAGTTGTCCTCGGTTATTTCACATTGTTATTTTTTACTCCACTCCTCAAAAACTTTATTCCTGGCTTAGAAACTTTTAATTCTCTCAGTGCTGGAATTATTGTTGGTATTTTAATTACCCCAACCATTTCTTCTTTGAGTGAAGACGCTTTAAGAAATGTTCCCCAAGAAGTGCGTGAGGGAGCTTACGCGATGGGATTTACTAAAAGCGAAATGGTGATTAAAGTCTTGATTCCTGCCGCACGTTCTGGAATTATTGCTTCCATCACCTTGGCGATTTCACAGGCTATTGGAGAAGCGATGATTGTTTATATTGCTGCTGGTCAAAATCCTAACTTAACCCTTAATCCCTTAGTTAGTGTGCAAACCATGACCGTTTTCATTATTCAAGTTAGTTTGGGAACAGTTGAGTATGGTTCGACCCTGTTTCATACGATTTTTGCAGTTGGGGCAATTTTATATTTGGTCACACTCATCCTTAACACTGTCGGGAACTTGCTAACCCGTAGGAGCGAAAACTTCATTAGTGGGCTGCTGACCCCAAAAGCAGAACTCTTAGAAAGTTCAGAGTCAACCGAGCAAGAAGAAATCCAAGTGGCAGAAAGCCTAAAACAGCAAGTGCAATCCCTCAAAGGAGAAACGGCTTCTCAACCTTATCGAATGTGGCGCGATCGAGGATTTGGTTTGCTAGCTTTACTGGGTGCTTTTGCGGGCTTAGTCGTGTTGCTGGTGCTTTTGGGTGACTTAGCCCATAGTGGTCTCCCGCGAGTGAATTGGGAATTTATCACCAGTTATGCTTCTCGCAAACCAGAGGAGTCTGGCATTTTAGCTCCTCTCTTGGGAACGTTATGGCTATTTATATTAACTGCCATCTTAGTTGTGCCATTTGGGGTGGGCGCTGCGATCTATTTGGAAGAATATTATCCTGATAATTGGCTGGCTCGGGCGATCGAGATTAATATTGCCAACTTAGCTGCTGTGCCTTCAATTATTTATGGTTTGTTGGGATTAGAGTTGTTTGTTCATATCCTCAAACCTCTCACTCAAGGGAACACAATTTTAGCAGCTGGGCTGACTTTAGGGGTGATTGCTTTGCCGATTGTTATTATTACCAGTCGATCAGCATTTAGAGAGATTTCACCAGCAATTCGACAGGGAGGATATGCGGTAGGAATGACGAAAGGACAAATGCTGGGTTATTTAATTATCCCTGCGGCTTTGCCTGGGTTGCTAACTGGGGTTTTGCTGGGGTTATCCAAGGCAGTGGGGGAAACCGCTGCTCTCCTCGCTGTTGGTGCTGCTGCTGCTGTCCGTTTCATCCCAGGCTTACAAACCCAATATACTGCTTTGCCAGTGCAAATCTTTTATTGGCTGCAACAACCGTCTGAGGGTGTACAAAACAATGCTGCTGCTGCCACGATCATTCTCGTGATCTTGGTATTGTTATTGAACGTCGTTGCTGTCTTTTTAAGAGATTTTTATCGTCGGGAATTAACTTAATTTCAGCCAACCACCATTATTTACTAATAAGTCAGAATCATGGAATCTTCATCAACCCAAAAAAAACAAGATATCGTTTTACAAGCTAATGATGTTTCCGTTTACTACAGTGGGCAGTGCGCTATCAGCAATGTCAGTTTCGATGTCCCACGTCATCAGGTCGTCGGTTTCATTGGCCCTTCTGGTTGTGGGAAAAGTACCCTCCTCCGCAGTTTTAATCGTTTAAATGATTTGGTGAAAGGGGTAAAGGTTACTGGTTTAATCACTTTAAACGGAAAAAATATTAACGATGATACGGTGAATCCTGTGGCGTTACGTCAACAGGTAGGAATGGTCTTTCAACGCCCCAATCCTTTCCCAAAATCTATTTATGACAATATTGCATTGGGTTTAAAGGTCAATGGCTATCACGGGAATAAAGATGATTTAGTAGAATATTCTCTGCGTCAGGTGGGATTGTGGGATGAAGTGAAAGACCGCTTGAAGAAAAGTGCTCTGACCCTTTCAGGGGGACAACAACAACGACTTTGTATCGCTCGCGCGATCGCGCTTCAGCCAGAAGTGATTTTGATGGATGAACCTTGTTCCTCTCTTGACCCCATTTCCACGGCTCGCATTGAAGAATTAATTCGGGAACTGCAAAAGGATTATACCCTAATTGTAGTCACTCATAACTTAAAACAAGCCTCTTTAATCTGCGATCGCGTTGCCTTTTTTAATTTAGGGGAAATGGATAAGGCGGGGTATTTGGTGGAATATGACCGCACTGAGATCATTTTCCAACGTCCCAGTCAAAGTGCCACTCAAGAATATGTTACAGGGAGACGGGTGCGCCCCACCCAGTTGTAAACTCAGACTGCAACCGTCTCTTGAGTTGCTTTAGTTGCCTTGGCGATCGCGTCGCAGCATTGTGCGAGATCGCCTTGATTTAAACGGTAACTCAAAGGATGAGCAATAAGATGGGCGGTACTTTCAAACAATAAATCAATTTCTACGAGTCCATTTTCCCGCAACGTGCGCCCTGTAGAAACTAAATCCACGATCGCCTCTGACATTCCTGTAATTGGTCCCAATTCCACTGAACCATACAAGGGGACAATTTCCACTGGTAAATCTAGACGATCAAAATGTTCGCGGGCACAATGGACAAACTTAGAAGCCACTCGCGCATGGGGAGGAAGCGATCGCGATTGCTGATAATTGCTATCTGCTCTCACTGCTACCGACAGACGACAAGAACCAAACTTTAAGTCAGCCAAATCTGCAACTTTCGGGCTTTTTTCCCTGAGAACATCATAGCCAACAATTCCCATTTGGGCTTGTCCATATTCTACATAAACGGGAACATCCAGCGCACGGACTAAGAGAGCTTGTGCGGTCTTTGTGGGATCAACAATCTGCAAAGCGCGGTTTTTCGGCTCATTAAATGCACTAAAATCTAAACCAATTTGTTGGAATAAGCGAATACTCTCTTCAAGCAGCGCCCCTTTAGGTAAAGCGACAGTAATCATATATCAATTAATCATATTCATTGCGATCGCGGGTGGGCTTTCATTAATTCTCGCACTTGTTCTGCGTGATAGGAACTGCGAGTCAAGGGAGAAGAAACAACTTGTAAAAAACCGATCGCCTTTCCATAGCTTTGCCATTTAGCAAAGGTTTCAGGCGTAACAAACTGTTTGACTCCCAAATGCTTTTGGCTGGGTTGTAAATATTGCCCGATTGTAATAATATCACAATCGACTGCTCGCAGATCGTCCATGACCGATTTGACTTCTGCTTCTGTTTCATCCCAACCGACCATTAACCCTGATTTAGTATAAATCCAAGGAGCTAACTCACGGGTTTTTTGTAATAATTGCAGCGATCGCCCATAATCAGCTTGGGGACGGACACGACGGTACAAGCGAGGAACCGTTTCTATGTTATGATTGAGGACATCTGGCTTGGCGTTGAGAATAGTTGCTAAGGCTTCCCAATTGCCACAGAGGTCGGGAATGAGTAGCTCGATCGTGGTTTGAGGAGAGAGTTTACGGACTTGTTCAATACAGCGTACAAACTGAGATGCACCCCCATCTTCTAAATCATCACGATTGACAGAAGTAATCACCGCATGATTCAACCCCATTCTTTGGACAGCTTCTGCTAAGTTTAAGGGTTCAAGGGGATCGAGGGCTTTTGGTTTTTTCTCAAAATCAATATCGCAATAGGGACAAGCGCGGGTACAAGCAGGACCCATAATCAAAAATGTCGCCGTTCCCTTCTGGAAACATTCACCAATATTGGGACAAGATGCTTCCTCGCAAACGGTATTTAAGTTTAACCCCCTTAGAGTCTCCTTAACTTTTCCGACACGCTCAACTTGAGGGGCTTTTACCCTTAACCAATCAGGTTTTACGGTCACGCTCTAGCTGCTCCAACTTCAAAGTACGCCTCATTATCTTAACTTGGTATGATGCTGATCAGCAATGCGATCGACTTTTTTTCTGTGGTATTATAGGTTAATATGAAATCTTAAAAAGACTGCTACAGATTTCGTTCCTCAACCCCCCAAACTTGGAGGGATTCCTAGAGCCATTATCGGGATGTAGCGCAGGTTGGTAGCGCGCTTCGTTCGGGACGAAGAGGTCGTGGGTTCGAATCCCGCCATCCCGACTAATAGCCCGCTTGGGTTTTTCACTCTTTTTTGAGGGAATGATAATCAAACTGTTTTTCTTGATACACTGACCATGCTTTGCGAAAATTAGACTTACTTAAATCTCGAAACGCAACCGTTATATGGGGAACAAATGAACGAGACTTTGCCACTCGATCGACCAACCCTAACTGCTCTTCAAGAGTGCTGAGCAATGCTTTGTGGAAGAAGAGCAACAAAGCACAATTGTTTCTCATGGGTCATTTGTTATATGGTGAGTGAGGAGAAAAGTTAATTACTCTAAAAAGGCTTGAATTGCTTGCGCTGTTGCGTCTGGTTTTTCCAAATGAGGAACATGACCTGATTTAGGAATCCAAACTAATTGACTGTTTGCGATCGCTGCTTCAAATTCTTTCGCATCTTTTGTCCCAACAATTTGATCTTCTTCTCCCCAAACAATCAAAGTCGGCTGCTTAACGTTCATTATTTTATCACTTAAAAAGTTATAACCGCCACTTTTGGTAAAAGAAATTAACGCCCGTGACCAGTTCGGACAAGTCAGATGTAACATGGAGCAAACTAACGCATCTTTACTGGCAAAAGCGCGATCGCAGTAAGCACTTTCACTAATTTTTTGGCGAACAATTTTATTACTTAAAAAAGCGGTGGCGAGGCGATCGAGGGGAAAAATCATTAGCTTGTCAATCCCTTGACTACCTGCAAACCCAGCGCTATCGAGTAAAATTAATTTCTGAACTGCTTCGGGATAGGTGAGGGTAAAATCAATGGCAACAGCACCCCCCATTGAAGCGCCTAATAAAATCATAGGACGTTGGATCACCTGTTTCCAAAAAGCGTAGAGATGAGCTTTAATATTCTGCGGTGTAATCCCAATATTTTGAGGGCGATCGGTGAGTCCAAAGCCTAAAAAATCTACAGCATAAGTTTCTTGAATTGTTGAGAGTTTAGGCAATAAACGGCGAAACTCTAATAACGAACTGTCAAATCCATGTAGGAGTAATAAAGGGGGGTTTCCTTGTCCTTCTTGGACATAAGTGGTTAAAATGGAGTGAGGGGAAAGAGGGGTTTTGATGGGAGTTTGCTGAATGTTTTCAACAATCCTTCTTGAAGTGTCTTCAGTTAATTGTTGGGCAAGGGGAGGGAGAAAAGAAGCTAATTTTTTAGAGTTCATTATGATTGATTGCTGCCAAGTAGAACGATCTGAATTCTAGGCTGATAAGTTGGGAGGTTGTGGCGACCAAGATGGTCGCACAAGAATAGCTTCACAATGACTCCTAAAGAGTGGTATAGCCTAACATTCCTTTAAGGGTAAAGAAAACGAGGAGGAAGCTACTGATTAGGATACCAATTAAAGCCGTTACTTTAACAGGCTGATCGAGCAGGGGTTTCAGTCGTTCAAAGAGAGCAAAGAAAATGCCTAAACTAAAAGTAATCAGATAACGGGGATAGCGAGAAACATTTTGAAAAAACTCTTCCATAAAAACCTCATCTAAGCTAGAAATCCTTTAACTTCTATTTTAACGGTTCATGGTTGTCAAAGCTCCCTCACCAAGAAGCGCGATCGCTGCTATGATGGCTTCAAATCAAAAAGCCTTTATTTTGGAAGAAGTAGCACAGGGAGAGGTAAAACTTGCTATTCAAAGACTAGCTATTCTGCGTGTTTTGTTAGTTAATCAGGAAAATACTACTGATTAGGGTTGGTTTTCAACCAGTGAAGCGATCGAAAAACTCACTAAGATCGTAATTAAGAGAACATTATAGAGAAATTTTAATCGGGGAGGTAAACCGAATGCAGCCAACGAACCCCAATCAGTTTACAGAAAAAGCCTGGGAAGCGATCGTGCGACTTCCCGACTTAGCTAAGCAAAACCAACAGCAACAGATTGAAAGTGAACACCTATTAAAATCTTTATTAGAACAAGATGGACTCGCTAGCAGTGTGTTTAGTAAAGCGGATGTCAGCGTTCAACGGCTGCGCGATCGCGCGGATGAGTTTATCGCCCAGCAACCGAAAATTTCTAACACAGGCGGTTCTATCTATTTAGGACGCAGTTTAGACAGTTTGCTCGATCGCGCTGAGAACTATCGCACTAGCCTTGAAGACGAGTATATCTCCATCGAACATCTGATTCTTGCCTTTACACAAGACGATCGCTTTGGAAAAGCCCTGTACAAAGAGTTTGGACTCACCGAAGAAAAACTAAAAGCCGTGACTAAAGAGATTAGAGGATCGCAGAAAGTAACAGACCAAAACCCAGAAGGAAAATATGAAGCCCTCGAAAAATATGGACGCGACTTGACCGCCTGGGCGCGAGAAGGGAAACTTGACCCCGTTATCGGACGGGATGAGGAGATTCGGCGCACTGTCCAGATTTTATCCCGTCGGACAAAAAACAATCCTGTTCTCATTGGGGAACCAGGTGTGGGAAAAACTGCCATTGTGGAAGGATTAGCCCAACGGATTGTCAGTCGTGACGTGCCAGAATCTTTGCGCGATCGTCAATTATTTGCCCTTGATCTGGGTGCATTAGTTGCTGGGGCAAAATATCGTGGTGAGTTTGAAGAACGTCTCAAAGCTGTCTTAAAAGAGGTCACTGATGCCCAAGGACAAATCATCATGTTTATTGATGAGATTCACACCGTTGTCGGTGCAGGGGCAACTCAAGGAGCAATGGACGCGGGGAACTTATTAAAGCCGATGTTAGCACGGGGAGAATTGCGCTGTATTGGTGCGACAACCCTCGATGAGTACCGTCAGCATATCGAGAAAGATGCAGCCCTAGAACGGCGTTTTCAAGCGGTCTATGTGGATGAACCGAATGTGACCGATACGATCTCGATTTTACGGGGATTGAAAGAACGTTATGAAGTGCATCACGGGGTTAAGATTGCTGATCGCTGCTTAGTTGCTGCAGCCATGTTATCTGATCGATATATCAGCGATCGCTTTTTACCTGATAAAGCCATTGACCTCGTAGATGAAGCAGCAGCGAAGTTAAAAATGGAGATTACCTCCAAACCCGAAGAATTAGATGAGGTCGATCGCAAAATCCTGCAACTGGAAATGGAACGCCTTTCCTTACAAAAAGAACAGGATACCCCCTCTCAAGAACGCTTAGAAACCCTAGAAAAAGAACTTGCCAACCTCAAGGAAGAACAAGATGAACTGAATGCTCAATGGCAATCAGAAAAAGAAGTCATTGACCAAATCCGTAGCATCAAAGAAAGTATAGACCAAACCAACTTAGAAATCCAACAAGCAGAACGGGATTATGACCTCAACCGTGCTGCTGAATTACGCTACGGTCGCTTAACGGAACTGCAACGGCAGCGCCAAGAAGCAGAAGATAAACTTGAGGAAATGCAAAGTCGGGGTCATACTCTCTTGCGGGAAGAAGTCGCCGAAGCAGACGTGGCGGAAATTATCTCCAAATGGACAGGGATTCCCATTAGTAAATTAATGGCTTCCGAGAAAGAAAAACTGTTACATTTACAAGACGAACTGCACGATCGCGTTGTGGGGCAAGAAGAAGCAGTTCGCGCCGTTTCCGAAGCCATCCAGCGATCGCGCGCCGGGTTATCCGATCCCAATCGTCCTACCGCCAGCTTTATTTTCCTCGGCCCCACAGGTGTTGGAAAAACCGAGTTAGCCAAAGCGCTTGCTTCTAACTTATTCGACACCGAAAACGCTCTAGTGCGGGTAGATATGTCCGAATACATGGAGAAACACGCTGTCTCCCGTCTCATTGGCGCGCCTCCGGGCTATGTGGGTTATGAAGAAGGGGGACAACTCACCGAACCGATCCGCCGCCGTCCTTATTCTGTCATTCTTTTTGACGAGATTGAAAAAGCCCATCCCGATGTCTTCAACATCATGTTACAAATTTTAGATGATGGTCGTCTCACTGACTCTCAAGGGCGAGTGGTAGATTTCAAAAACACAATCATTATCATGACCAGTAATATTGGGTCAGACCTGATTTTAGATATCGCTGGGGACGATTCTCGCTATGACGAAATGTATAATCGGGTGATGGCTGCGATGCGAGAAAACTTCCGTCCTGAATTTCTCAACCGCATTGATGAGATTATCATCTTCCATGCTTTGAGAAAAGAACAGTTACGCCAGATTGTCAAGTTACAAACGCAGTATCTCGAAGATCGTCTCAGCGAACAAAAACTTTCCTTGAAACTTTCTCTAGAAGCGCTGGACTTCCTTGCTGAGATTGGCTATGATCCCGTTTATGGCGCGCGTCCGCTAAAGCGAGCGGTACAGCGTTATGTGGAAACCCCGATCGCGCAATCCTTGTTAAGAGGAGAGTTTAGCGAAGGCGATACCCTCTTCGCTGATGTCGCTGATGAACGATTGACCTTTAAACGCTTGCCGATGGAAATGCTGACTTCCTAATGTCTGCTATTGGACAGAATCAGGATCAACACCTAATTCTCGTAGTTTCTGAGCAAGGCGATCGGCTCTTTCCCGCTCTCGCTGTTTCTGTTCAGCCAGAGTGGGTTGACCCCCTCATTCCCCCCGATTAGGGAGAGTTTCTTTGGCTGAGAGAGGAGGATTCGTTTGGTACATTTTATTCGAGATGAGACGCTGGATCATCCACAGGAAGTTCTTGAACAAGGACATAAGGCTGAACAATAAGGGTGTTAAAAGCCTTTTTCGGTTGAGCATTCCAGAGGGAGAGTTGATTGGCCGAAGGTTTTTGCAATTGTCCTTGTTGAATCCATTCTTGCACGGATTCTGTTTGGTCGTGCGCGATCGCGCTGCCCACTTCCACAATATCTAAACTGGGAGCGACAATAATCAGAGCATCCCGTTTCGCGTGGGGTTGTAAAGATTCCCAATTTGCTGGTTCTAAACTTTCAGCAAGGGCAGTTTTTATGTCTCTAGTCATCGTATTTTCAGTAAGTATCAACAGCTTCTTCTTTGATGTAGTCTTTAATTGCTTTCAGCCACCGTGTTTCCCACCAGAGGCGAAGTAAACACAAAGCACTTAGAAAAGCTCCAAAATGAGTGCGAACACTTTGAGTAACTAACCTTTGAAAACGATCCTTTTTTTTGTTATTGGCTTCTTGCTCAATTCTTTGTTTTTCTTCTTGAATTTTCTCAATCAGAGTTTGTCTAGGATTCTCAGAATCTAACAGGTTTTGAACTCCTAATTCTTGTCCAATGCGTTGCAGTTGTAATGGTAAAAGTTGTCGGGTTTCAATCACTTCCTTCAACACATCCATTTGTCGCTCCTGAACTAATTGTTCCTGATTAATTTGAGTAATGTTATCAGTATGAATTCGTTGAGTGTTTAGCACTCCTAGGGGAATTAATAAGAGAGATAGAACCGCAAGGATAAGAATTGTCAACCTTAAAAAACTCAAAAAATTCAGTTCTATGCGACGAATGTAAAGGCGAGTGGGAAGAAAGACTAGAATCAGTCCTAGTAGAAAAAACCAAGCATTGTTGACTAAATTCGTCATCACTTGCAATTCCCATCGTGGATCAGTGAATTGAGGGGGATAAAGAATGAGAATATAGTCTAAGAGAGAAGCCAATACTAAAACGTACCCTAACCAATTCAGGGTAACAAAAAATCTTTGGCGCTCTTCAATAACAAAGGCAAAGTTAGCGAAGGGGTTGGGCAGGGAAGGAACTCGAATCTTAGCTGCAGGAAGTTCTGGAAGCCTGATTTTCGGTAAGTGAATAGGAGGCGTTTCTGGAAGTCTAATTCTGGGCAAGTGGATAGGAGGCAATTCTGGCAGCCTAATTCTGGGGAGATTCAGATGAGGTAGTCGATCCCAAAAAGGTTCTCTTACTCCCGATTTTGGAGGCTTTTGCTTACCTCGAAATAAATTACGGAAAAAACGGCTAACATTCATACTTAGTTATAGACACGATCTATAATAATCAGTTTCAGACTTTAACAGATTCATGATCGCAGCAAGAACAGTTCTTTCCAGCAGATGCTGTCTCTTCTGATTTGATCAAAACTGCCTTTTTAATTGTTGATGATTAATGACTCGTTGTCAATTTATGATCCACTTCCAAGTAGTCTAAGAAGGTACGAGCGACAACTGAGGGTTGTTTCCCTGCTGGATAAATAGCATACCAATTGCGCTTGATCGGTAAATCTTCCACGTCTAAAATAGCAAATAGCCCCGTATCTTTTTCTAAGGTGAGGGTATGTTTGGACAAAACGGAAACTCCTAACCCTCCTAAAATCGCTTGTTTAATGGCTTCGTTGCTTCCAAGTTCGAGTCGGACTTTTAATTCCGCTTGATGTTTATGGAATAATTCTTCTAAGGCTTGACGAGTCCCAGAACCGGGTTCGCGCATGATAAAGGGTTCTTCTGCAAGACGTTTGAAGGGAATATTTGTTTCTTTGGCTAAGGGATGATCCGAGGGGGCGATCGCGACGAGGGGATTTTCTAAAATTTTATGATAAGCAACATCAATCGTAGAAGGAAGTTGACTTAAGATATACAAATCATCTTGATTATCACTAAGATACTGTAAAATCCGCTCATGGTTGGTGAAGCGTAAAGATAATTCCACACCTGGATATTGTTGGCAAAATGGACCAATAATGCGCGGTAAAAAGTATTTGGTGGTGGAGACGGCGCTTAATTTAAGCTGTCCTTGCTTTAACCCTTTCATGTTCGCGATCGCGCTTTCAAATTCGCCTAACTCACTAAAAATTCGCTGACAACTCTCATATAAAATTTCTCCCGATTGCGTCAAATACAAGCGTTTCCCAATCTGTTCAAATAGGGGAAGTCCAACCGCCTTAGTTAACTGCTTCATTTGCATGGAGACCGTTGGCTGAGTTAAGAATAACTCTTCTGCTGCTTTGGTAAAACTTAAGTGTCTGGCTGCAACCACAAAGACGCGCAATTGGTGGAGCGTTGCGTTTTTCATTATAGAATTATCGCTATCGTTTACATACTAAATATCAATTTTACATTATATGTTAATTCCCTTAAAATTGTTTTTAGAATCGGTTAGGATAGCAATTTAAAATCAAACTTAAAGATGAGTAACGTTCTGAATACAAGTTGGCTAATTCCCTGTTATCCCCTGCTGGGAATGGGATTAAGTGTTTTTTGGTCTCCTGGAATCTCTCGTCGGACGGGACCGCGACCTGCGGGTTATCTCAATGCTTTGATGACGTTCTTTGCTTTATTACACAGCGTTTTTGCCTTTGCAGCAATGCAGAGCCAATCTCCTGAATATTTTAGTGTGGGTTGGCTTGATGCTGCGAGTTTACAAATTGATTTTGAGTGGTCAGTTTCGTCAGCGAAACTGAGCGCTTTAATCATTGTGACAGGTTTGAACCTCCTTGCCCAAATTTACGCGATCGCCTATCTAGAAATGGATTGGGGATGGGCGCGGTTTTATTCTCTGGTTGCCCTGTTTGAAGCTGGACTTTGCACCCTAATCCTCACGAATTCTCTCTTTTTCAGCTACGTGATGCTGGAAATTCTCACCCTCGGAACGTATCTCATCATCGGCTATTGGTTTAACCAGTCTTTGGTAGTAACAGGGGCGCGAGATGCGTTTCTGACCAAGCGGGTGGGAGACTTATTTGTCCTCATGGGTGTGGTCGCCTTGTATCCGTTAGCAGGAACATGGAATTATCAAGAACTTGCGATTTGGGCGGAAACCGCCGATTTAAGCCCAACTGTTGCCACGTTACTCAGTTTAACCTTGGTTGCGGGTCCTGTGGGAAAATGCGCTCAATTTCCCCTACATTTGTGGCTAGATGAAGCTATGGAAGGGCCCCTACCCGCGACGATTTTACGGAACGCGATCGTGGTTTGTAGTGGCGCTTGGGTGTTGATTTTAGTGCAGCCAATTATTGCTGTTTCTCCCATTGGTGTCACCACAACTGTCGCTATTGGGGCAATTACAGCCATTGGTGGCAGTTTAGTCGCGATCGCGCAAACTGATATTAAACGGATTTTATCCTATGCTGTGAGTGCGTATCTCGGCTTAGTGTTTATTGCTGTGGGTGTGGGAGAAACCCAAATTGCGTTAACGTTGCTTCTCACCTACTCTCTAGCGATGGCGTTACTCGTGATGGCAGTGGGGAATATTGTCCTCAGTAACATCACCCAAGATGTCACATTTTATGGGGGGCTATGGTCACGCCGTCCCATTACAGGTTTATCCTACCTCGTCGGGGTGGCTGGGTTGATTGCAGTTCCCCCTCTAGGCGGTTTTTGGTCGTTACTTTCTCTCACTGATACTTTGTGGACTACTGAACCTTGGCTTGCTGGAGTCGTTTTAACGGTCAATGGGTTAATGGCGTTTAGTTTCCTGCGGTTATTCTGTTTAGTGTTTGCTGGGGAAAT
>CAYXDG010000055.1:0-23721 GCA_964463655.1 uncultured Dactylococcopsis sp. | reverse complement strand
GAATCCGTGAGGTCTGGAGAATCCCCACGCCTTTAGGCTGGGGAGTATGTCAAACAGCATGATTTTCATATTCTGGAAACTTGCAATCAGAATCCGATGGCTGGCTAGATTCCAAACGATAAAGATGGACATAGCGATCATAAAGTTGCATAGAGTCATTCTGATTGCTTTTTTTGACCAGAACTAACTAAGTTATTTTGATCGCGAACTGTTAACCGACGCAGATAGGGGATATCTTCAATTAGAGTTAAATTTGTCGCTGACTCTAAAAGAAAACGCAGGATCGGTTTTGGCCAAGGCAAATTACTATAAATATCAATATGCAGCAGATGTTCTTGTTTCCCAAGGGGCAGGACATTGAACATGACATTAATTGTTTTGCGATCGTGTACGGGGACTTCTAGTTCAACCGTGAAAGGAGTATGCAAAGTTAACTCTACCTCTACGGTATCCTGTCGCAAAAGACGCAAGACATTAAACGGAGAATCCAACGCTGTCTGAAACCGCAGTTTTCCGGCAGTGGCTGTCGGTTGAAAGTCATCGACCCCTAGCACTTTAAGATTACTCAGACTGAAGCTATGAATGGTTTCCAAGTGCTTGAGGTTGAGCAAGTGATAGATTTGCGACGAATAGGGAAAAGGTAAGACATATTCTCGCCCAATTAAGTGATAGGGCTGTAATTCTATCATTCGCCCATCAACCTGATTCAGATGGTCAGAATAATCAATCGCGGGAGAAACATTACGACCTTGAAAAGCAACATCTTGATTAATGCGAGTGTTGTTATTGGGCTTCAGATACAACCAGCCTCCAAACAGAAGGAGCGTTGTGAAAAATTGGATTAGGTTTGTCGGCGTTGCCATCCCTTGAGTAAAGATTATATGTCCCAAGTAAATAACACTAAATAGCCAAGCCAAAATCCCCAGTAACCAGATGGCATTTCTGAAGATTGCCTTGTAGAGTGAACACTTGACAACTGAGCTATCAGAGGATGTGTAATCGGGGTTTCCTGATTGAATGGAGTTCTTTAGCATATACACTCGGAAGTACAGGACAAGTATGAATTTTTGTCAATTCCTTTGTTAAAAATCTTAACATAAACAGAAAAAGTTTCCTCAGCTAAGCCATGACACTAGAAACCCATGATTTCAACCCTCAGACATAGCCAGTTTTTTGCCCCCGAACCCTCCATAATTGGAGGGCTTTGATTAAGCTATACTACTTGGAAATGTAGCCTAGTTCTTCGAGTTTTGCTAAAACTTTCCCCACACTTTCTTCTAAGGTTTCTAAGTCTGTGCGACATTCTACAGTTGGATTGATTGGGGGTTCATAGGGATCATCAATCCCTGTAAATTTTTCAATTTCTCCTGCACGGGCTTTTTTGTATAATCCTTTTACGTCTCGTTCTTCGCAAACGTTTAAAGGTGCATTGACGAAAACTTCAATCAAGTTCCCAATTTGTTGACCCACTTCCTCGCGGACTTCTCGATAAGGAGAAATTGCCGAGACGAGGACAATGACACCGTTACGGGTGAGAAGATTGGCGACAAAGCCAATGCGACGGATGTTGGTGTCGCGGTCTTCTTTGCTAAAGCCTAAGCCTTTAGTTAGATTTTGACGGACAATATCCCCATCTAAGACTTCTAGTTTCTCACAGTTGCGCGATCGCAGTTCTTGTGCTAAGGCTTTGGTAATGGTTGTTTTTCCCGCACCACTTAACCCTGTTAACCAAACGGTAACCCCACGATGTTCCATGAAAATTAATCCTTTTTCTAGCTAAAATTCAATCTGATATCATACAGGAAACTGTGTCTGGTCGCTACAGTGAGCAGTTGGGAACAGCTAATTCTGATTTTGTAGATGATCTAGCCATTGTTGGAGAATGATTGCAGCAGCATAAGCGTCTATTTTGGCTTTATCTCGCCTTGGAGAAAAGCCTCGTTTGCTTTTGAGTTGACTTTCTGCCTCGATCGAGCTTAATCTTTCATCCACATAGACCATTGGCAAGTTAAACACCCTCTCTAGACGCTGGGCATATTTTAAAATCCGTTCCCCCTGCATTCCCACTTCTCCTTTGAGAGAATAGGGTAAACCAATCACCAGCAGCGTGACTTCGCGCTCAGCAATGAGAGTTGTTAACTGTTGCACATCATCTGTAAACCCTGTGCGTTCGATGGTCATGATGGGAGTGGCGATTAATCCTGTCCCATCACAACCTGCGACACCAATTCGTTTTTTCCCAATATCTAATCCTAATGCGGAGACTTTTCGTTTCAACTGTCTTCTTCCTCATCGCCTTTAACGAGCAAATCGGGGTCTTGGTTATTCTCTTCGCCTTCCTTGGAAAATGAGTTCAGCCAAGGTAAGCGGCTGGGAATGGGGGTGCGGCCGGGGCGCAATCCTTGTAAAACCCCAGATAATTGTAGTCTTTCGAGGGAAGAAGGCGCTTCTCGTAGTTTATGCCATACGGAACGGGATAAAAGCAGGGTGTGTTCAATGCGTTCTGCGCCGATTTTTTCGAGGTATTCTTCCCGTTCTGGTTGATAGTCGGCTGATCCTAAAATGATTTTGGGATTATTTTTGGTTTTTGGTAAAAATTGGGCAATTTTTGCCATTAACTCGGGATAAAGCCAAGTATAGGCAGGATGAACCGTTAAATCGCAGCGATCGGGGCATTCATAAGGTTCAGTTTGCTGTAGTTGGAATTGGGCGATCGCGGCTTTGCGTTGGGGTTCAAACACATACCCTTCTCGAATGTATCGTCTTCCTAACCATTGTTGTAAGTAGCCAATGGCAACGTCTAAAAAACTGCGTTTAAAGTCCGTGATATGGCGATCGAACACTTGGCGCAGCAAGGGAGGCATTGAGACGGTATCCAGTTGATAGAGGAGTTGTGCATCTGCATTATTAATCGGGAGCAGATTGGGTAATTTCGGCTCATTTTGGGTTAGTGCTTGCAGTTTTTCTGGGGTGATCGACCAATAGGTAAACTGAGCCAAGGGTTGAAATCCATTTGTTCGATAGAGAGCTAAAATCTCTTTATGATGGATATTCACTTCTAAAATCCAAGTCCTTGCTTCCCAGATTGTTTCAAAGCAGTATCGCAACAGTTGAGAGCCAATAGGTTTTCTGGCAACGGGATAGTCTGGATCAACTAAAATATGTTCCACTTGCCAAGTGCTGCGGGTACTATTAGCTGGGGAGACTTTAATCGCCCCTAGCACTTGTCCTTCTTGTTCAACGACATAGAGACAAAAGTTGTGCTGGGCGGGATTAGGGAATAAACTTAATACCTTGAGAGGACGATACCATTGTCGAAAATTAGCTAAATCTTGACTCAAGGCGATCGCTGAGCCACTATGATGGAGTTCAGAGGTTTTGCTCAGCAGAGACTCGATCGCGTTTAAGTCCCGATATTGAATGGGACGAATCGTTAGATTGCTTTCTTCAGGGAGAATAAAATTCATTTTGATTAATAATTGTCAATTGTGCTTGGGTCGGCATGACTCTGGATACAAACCGATTCTACAGAGCCAAATTATTATAAGTTCCTTTGATCTTAACGGTTCAGGAATGCTTCTCAAATCAGCCACTGGGTCGCAAAACCGACCTCTGCTTCCCTGAGTCGGGATAAAAGATTTTCTTAAATTGGCGACATCGTTTGTAAATTTTTGTAAACTGTTAACTAATATTAGTCGATCAGCCTCAGTGTAACTTGAGTGCTATCTTCTCAAAACTAAACCTCTCTATCATTTAACAAGTTGTATCAAGACAAAGGAAGAGACTTTAATGAAACTAAAAAAAGATGAAATAGGATTTTCAGCAGCCGTTGGCTTACTCGGCGGGCATATTCTGGCTATGCTCTTCGGTGTGGCTGGTTTAGCGCTAGTATTGCCCAATGCCGAATTGATCGCCAGTCTTCCCCCGATCGGGCAAACCGCCTTTAGCTACTCAATGGCCGGCGGGGGCGTTATTTATATGTTACTGGGCGCAGCAGCAGTGGCTCTGTATGCCTTTCACCTTTTAGGCAGCAAACGCTGGTTAACCTTTATGATCCCTGCCATCAGTTTATCTTTAGCCAGTGAACTCTTAGGCACAAGCACAGGGTTTCCCTTTGGAGAATATCGCTATTTAAGCGGATTGGGTTATAAAATTGCTGATTTAGTTCCGTTTACCATTCCCTTATCTTGGTTTTATGTGGGATTTTGTACTTATTTAATCGCCAGAGTGGGCTTAGAAAGCCTTTCCTTGCCCAAATGGGTGCGCGGTGTGGGCGCGATCGCAGTGGGGTCTTTATTACTCACGTTCTGGGATTTTGTCCTTGATCCTGCCATGAGTCAAGCCGATCTTCCCTTCTGGGTATGGGAACAACCCGGTGCCTTTTTTGGAATGCCTTATCAAAACTTTGTCGGTTGGTTCATGACAGGGGTTGTGTTTATGGCTACGGCTCATTTATTCTGGGGAAATCAACCCCTCGGCTTAGGACGAACCCACCTCACCTTCCCTTTTGCGATTTATTTCACCAATATCCTCTTTGGGGTCGTTCTCAGTTTAGCAGCGGGGATTTGGATTCCTGTGGCGATCGGTACAGTTTTTGCAGTTATTCCCTGTTCTATTCTCTACTGGATCACTCCCAGGATCACTGTGCCTTCTGTTGCTAGAACCGAAGGACAAGAACAAAATCCTGTTGCTGTGGGCCAATTACAGGGCAACCGCGCTCAGTAAAGGAGATGAGTGATTTGTCATTTGTCCTTGGTCATTTGAGCGCTAATGACTGATGACCGATGACAAGCGACAAATTATTAATTGTTAATTATTCATTGGTAATGAGTGTATTTTTGATCAGTTCAGCAATCGCAGAGCAGTTAACAGAAAACGGCTACGCGATCGCGCTTTGGGGATTACTTCTCTTGCAAGTCCCCGCAGCGTTTATCCTCCTCTCCCGATTAATCAAAGGGGCCACCCGCTTTCCCCCCCTTGCCCCTCGCATGAGTACCCCAGAACAGTTGGGAACGGTCAGCATTATCGTTCCTACGCTCAATGAGGCAAATCGGGTGACTCCCTGTTTAAGGGGGTTAACCGTGCAAGGATACGAAGTGCGGGAGATTTTAATCGTAGATAGTCATTCAACGGATGGAACGCCTGAACTGGTCAAAAAAGCCCAACAGCATGACCCCCGCTTTCGACTTCTCAATGATGATCCTCTACCTGCTAATTGGATTGGCCGTCCTTGGGCGCTGCACAATGGGTTTTTAGCAAGTTCCGAAAAAAGTGACTGGGTTTTAGGGATTGATGCGGATACACAACCGCAACCAGGTCTGGTCTCATCACTGATTGCAACGGCTCAATCCCAAGGCTATGATTTATTATCCTTATCCCCTCAATTTCAGTTAAAATCCCCAGGAGAATGGTGGTTACAACCTGCGCTGTTGATGACCCTACTCTATCGCTTTGATGTGGCTGGGGTGAACCCCAATCCACCCGATCGCGTCATGGCAAATGGACAATGTTTTCTAGTCCGTCGTCAAGTCTTATCGGCTTTGGCAGGATATAGTGCTGCGAAAAGCTCGTTTTGCGATGATGTCACCCTTGCCCGTTATGCAGCGAGTCAAGGCTATCGGGTGGGCTTTTTAGATGGCGCAAAGGTGATTAAAGTGCGGATGTATGAAGGGATGACGGAAACGTGGCAAGAATGGGGACGTTCCCTTGATCTCAAAGATGCAGCGACCCCAAGTTTATTATTAATGGAACTCTGGCTGCTAAGTGCTTTGCAAGCACTACCCTTACCCCTGTTCATTGGGTTGTTCATAAAATTCTTGGCAGGAGAAACGGGATGGGTGTTTCTCCTCGTCTGGGGAGTCAATGGGGGACTACTATTAATGCGTTTGGGGTTATTGTTCGCTGTGGCTAACTCTTACGATCGCGCTAACAGTGCTTTTTCTTGGCTATTTTGGCTGTCCCCGATCGCAGATATTCCCGCCGTTGTACGAATTTTTCTTTCAGCGAGTCAGCGTCCCAAACAATGGCGAGGACGAGTGTATCAAGGAAATTAACTTTCAGCCCGTTCTAATTGCCACAGAATTTGATTCCCTTCCCGTCGCACCCGCGAAACCACCCAATTACGCCACGACCAGTGATTCCCTCGACTGGTCACCGCACTGGCATTAACATTCATTAAGTCAGCTAGTTCAGAACTACTGATGAGATATCCCTTTTCTGCAATTTCATCAGCAATTCTGAGTGATTCAATCAGATGTTCGAGTCCCTCCATGCGATCGCCTTGGATGAGACGAGAGTCTTCTAGTGAACGCTCCTCTAATTCTTCCATAGTTGTTTCTGGGTTTGATATTGTTTTGCGCGTCTCTGATTGTATCGTTTTGTTAACCTTTAATCTGGTATCGGAGTTAGCCAGAACAGGAAATTCGATCGTTTTTTTGAGGACTGGATTGTGAGCGCTAGCAAACGCCCGCGCGATCGCGTCACAGCGTTCATTTCCAGCAACTCCTTGATGACCGCGCACGTGCTGCCAATGAATGAGAGAATGATTCAGTCGGTCTAATATTTCCCAGAGGTCTTGATTGAGAACTGCTTTCCCTGTGCTGGTTTTCCACCCTTTCTTTTTCCAACCCTTAATCCATTGCGTCAGTCCTTTAATTAAATACTGGCTATCGCTGTAAAGGGAAATGGGTTCAGTTTGTCCACTCTCTTGAAACAATTCTAAAGCAGCGATCGCTGCCTGCATTTCCATGCGATTATTTGTCGTCTGCGCCTCTGATCCTCCTAACTCATAAACTGAACCATCCTGAAAATATAACACAGTTCCCCAACCGCCAGGCCCTGGGTTACCCGTACAAGCACCATCCGTATAGATACAGTCGATTAGTGGCATAAGCAATTAATAATAAATAATTAACAATTAATCATTGGGCAAACTGTCTGAAAGTATAGCAACGATCTCTAAAGACGTTCCATGAAACGTCTCTGGAAATAGGGAGAACCAATCAGCCATTCATTGATTTTTTATTCAAAGAAAGATATATTAGAAACCAAGGAGGAAAAGAAATCGTGAATGAACAATTTGGTCAAATCATTCGCCAAGCGCGAAAACACCAAGGTTACAGTCAAAGAGAGCTAGCCAAACTGCTAAACCTAGACTTCACCTATCTCTCAAAACTGGAAAATAATCGAGCCGATTATCCACCCAAAGAAGATGTGATTCGCGGGATAGCCCATCATCTAGCTTTAGATGCAGAAAAATTAATCTTCCTAGCAGGACGGATTCCTCAGCAAGATGAATCCTTGCTCAGGGAACATTATGAAAACCTGCCTACCCTGTTCCGTCGAATGCGGGAAAATCCTGAATTCGCAGAGCAAGTCTTCCAAGCAGCCATGAAAACCGAAACTCAGGAGTGAGGAAAGTGAAAGTTGCTAAGCCGTTTCGCTATCTTTCTAAAGCGAAAATTGCCAACCAAGCAAAAAGCATTCTCCTCGAAATGGCTCACACCCCCAACTACCGTCCCCAGTGGCCCCTCGATGCCACTCGGGTGGCGGAATATTTGGGTTTAGATGTGGTTTGGGATACCATCCCTCCCGACGAAGATGGGGAAATTGCAGCACGGATTCTCCCATTGGCCCGTTTAATAGAAATTAACGATACGTTGCCTATCTTAAGAGGAGGGTTTGGAGAATCTACGATCGCCCACGAAGTAGGACATTGGGTTCTCCATATTAACCAAACCGCTGTCGCCAAATATTGCCGACTACATCAACAGGGGATTAACGTCAAAGTTGATCCCTTGCTTTGTCGCAATCGTGACCAACTACGAGGAATCGAATGGCAAGCGCAATATTTTGCCACTTGTTTACTGATGCCAGAAGGGAAGATGAAAAAAGTCTGTCAAGGGCGTAATTTGACCAACTGGCGGACACTCTATGCCATTTCTGAGGAATTAGGAGTCACCATTTCTAACCTCATCCATCGTTTACGAGATTTAGGGTGGGTCGATGTCAGTCACGCCTCAAAACAACTTTATGTCATGTCCAAGAAAGTTTGTTGAAGCTCAAGCCTCGCGGTCTCTCAATGAAGTCAGGTTTCTGTTACAAATCTTCATCATCATTACGAAAGTTAACAAGATTTTGAATAAAGATTTAAGATTTCTGACATCTTTGTCTGAATTTAGGTAACTTCCCTTATGGTAATGGGTAGTTCTCCTATAAAAACGGAAATCTAATGAAATCACTCTTTAAATCCTTAAGTTCTTTTATTGTGACCACAATTATTAGCTTTGCGATTCCCGTAATGCTAGTGTGTGGATTATTGCTCATCAGCCTAGGAATCAGCTATTTTCCTGGCTTAGAAAGTATTGGCGAAGTAAGTTTTCAGCAACTCCATAACTTTTTAAGTGTCTTTGGGGCCGGTTCAGTTTGGCGGGGAGTGATGATTATCGGACTCACATTGGCTCTGGTTGGTGGGTGGTTTGATATTTACGCTTTATATCGGTCTTACCAGCTTAAACAGTTCAACTCCGAACTCTCAAAAAACTCGTAAGGAGTAGTGCTAATGAACACTACCCCCAGTATCAAAACAAGAGGAAACGATTAACCAATAAAGCCCAACAGCAGAACGGCAATCCCGCCAAAAACAGCAAGGAGGCTTAAAACCAGACCCGCATTGGGGCTTCCTTTCCAAGAATATTTTTTCTCTTCCATGTTTGTTACACTTCTTTACAGAAACTATTACCTCTATGGTGACATTTTCTGCTTAAATTGTCACGGTGACGTTTGCGGAAATCATATAAAACTGTGAAGTTATTTGTCTATGATACGCCAGAGGCAACTCCTCAAAATACACTCCCAGACTGTGCGGTGGTGATTGATGTTTTACGAGCAACCACAACGATTGCAACGGTTTTGGCTGCTGGGGCTGAAGCTGTGCAAGCATTTAGCGATCTTGAACAACTCATGAAAGTGAGTGAAAACTGGGACAGTCAACGCCGTTTACGAGCGGGAGAACGAGGAGGGGGCAAAGTTGAAGGCTGCGATCTTGGGAATTCTCCCCTAGAATGCACTCAGGAAATGGTTAAGGGGAAACGTTTCTTTCTCAGTACCACCAATGGCACTCGCGCCCTCCAACGAGTAGAAAAAGCCCCGATGGTCTTGACAGCAGCGTTTGTGAATGACCAATCCGTGATTAATTATTTACAGCAACAACAACCAGAAACCCTCTGGTTAGTGGGATCAGGGTGGCAAGGGAGTTATTCCCTTGAAGATAGTGCCTGTGCGGGGGCGATCGCGCAGGGAGTGTTAAAGAGTGTTGATCTCGATCGCAAAAACCACCTAGGCAATGATAGTGTGATCGGCGCGATCGCCCTTTATCAGCAATGGGAAGATAACTTGTTAGAGTTGTTCCATCTGTCAAGTCATGGTCAACGGTTGTTATGCTTAGAGCGAGAAGATGACCTGATTTATTGCGCCAAGCGAAACTGTTTACAAGTCATTCCCACTCAGATTGAACCAGGAGTCTTAGTTGCTCGTTAACAATTAGTCTTATGTTATTCGTTATTCGTTATTCGTTAAGGAGTAGCAGTAGGGATAAGGGTGATGTAAAACTTGACCCCTTTTCCCTCTTTAACTGGTAAGCGATCGCTTTGGGAAAATTTACCTCTTTCCATGATGACCGCACAGTCCTACACTTGAGGGAGAGAGGTTTCTAGAAAACGAAGTTCTTTCTCAATTTCCTATTTTAGGAAAGAAGCCATTGGCACTCAGGAGAAAATTTTTATGAAAAGAGTTTTAAGTATCATTCTGGGCGGAGGCGCTGGCACACGGCTCTATCCCCTCACCAAGCTACGGGCAAAACCAGCCGTTCCCTTGGCGGGAAAATATCGGTTAATTGATATCCCAGTTAGTAACTGTATCAACTCTGGTTTACAAAAAATCTATGTGTTGACTCAATTTAACTCCGCCTCGCTCAACCGCCATATCAGTCGCACCTACAACTTTTCTGGCTTTACAGAAGGCTTTGCGGAAGTTCTCGCAGCGCAACAAACCCCAGAAAACCCCAACTGGTTCCAAGGGACAGCAGATGCAGTGCGGAAGTATTTGTGGCTATTTCAAGACTGGGATGTGGATGAATATTTAATCCTGTCTGGGGATCATCTCTATCGGATGGACTATGCTCAGTTTATCCAGCATCACCGAGACACCAAGGCTGATATTACCCTCTCCGTGATTCCCATTGATGAAAAACGCGCCAGTAGCTTTGGCTTGATGAAAATTGATGAGTCGGGACGGATCATTGATTTTAGCGAAAAGCCCAAAGGAGATGCGCTCAGACAGATGAAGGTAGATACCACCACATTAGGACTCAACGCTCAACAAGCCCAACAAATGCCCTACATCGCGTCAATGGGCATTTACGTTTTTAAGAAGCAGGTCTTAGCCGAATTATTAGAAGCTAACCACGAACAAACCGACTTCGGGAAAGAAATCATCCCTAATGCTGCGCCAACCCACCGCGTACAGGCTTATTTATTTAATGGCTATTGGGAAGACATTGGAACAATTGAGGCATTTTATAAAGCCAATCTCGGCCTGACCATGCAGCCAGAACCGCCATTTAGTTTCTATGATAAAGACGCACCAATCTACACCCGCGCTCGCTATCTTCCTCCCACGAAACTCCTCCACTGTGAAGTGATAGAATCAATTATTGGCGAAGGCTGTATCTTGAAAGAATGTACTGTCAGCAATTCTGTTTTAGGGATTCGGACTCGCATTGAAAGCGGTTGCTCCGTTGAAAGTAGTATGATTATGGGCGCTGACTTCTACGAATCTAATGCTGAACGCTCTTCTAATGGACGACAAGATAATCGGATTCCGATCGGGATTGGAGAGAATAGCAAAATCCGTCGCGCGATCGTGGATAAAAATGCCCGTATCGGCAAAAATGTCCTCATTATGAACAAAGACCGCGTGGAAGAAGCCAACCGCGAAGACGAAGGTTTCTACATTCGCAGTGGGATTGTGGTGGTTCTTAAAAATGCCACTATTCCAGATGATACCGTGATCTAAAAAGTCACCTCAACTCATCGCACGATTGGGGTTGGGCTAACATGACAATTAGGGTGGGCTAAGCTCACCCTAAAACCTTCTTGTTTTGTCAGAGAAGAATTGAAAGAAGTCGTAGCTAGAGAACACAAGATCGCAAGAAAGTGGCAGTTTCGTGATAGAATAGCAAAGAGCTTAGACCCTGCTAGAGGTTTAAATCCGAATTAGACGAGATGGTTTGTTTTTCTCCAAATTATGCTGAGAATTGCGTTGGCTTATTCATGTTCTTAGTTTGAGAGTTCTTGATAGAAAGCAAACCTAGTTTTTCACTGATGGCGTATCTAGTAAAGATACAGCAAGACCATAAGGGTTTAATCAACCATTAAGATCATTATCACAACGCAACTATAACAACTAGCCAAGATCAAGACTAGATTCTTTTCTCTCTTGTGATTGGTCATTAAGTGCCTGCTATGGGTAACAGTTTCTGGCATAGCAGGGCTGTCTGTAGAGCAGATGTTAAATCTTGAAAAAGCTCCTCTAAGCTAGGTCTAATCAAAAGAGGAAAAGCTAACTGACAAAGGATTTAAAGATGTTCCCTGAAACATCTTCACGCTTACAAATCGCAAATTATGCAAGAAATTTGAGGGAATTGAATGCCAAAACAAATTATTATTGCTGAGCAACATCACACAGCGGCAATTTTTTCGGAAAATCTGATTGAAGAAATGGTGGTTGCCACAGGCAATCAACAAATTGGAGATATTTTCCTTGGGGTTGTCGAAAATGTCATTCCTGGCATCGATGCCGCTTTTGTCAACATCGGAGATGCCGAGCGCAATGGGTTCATTCACGTCACAGATTTAGGACCCCTGCGGTTAAAGCGCAGTGCAGCAGCAATCACAGAATTGGTGACTCCGCAACAGAAGGCGCTAGTGCAGGTGATGAAAGAGCCGACAGGGAATAAGGGGCCAAGACTAACGGGGAATATTAGCTTGCCAGGACGGTATCTGGTGCTGATGCCTTATGGACGTGGTGTAAACCTTTCTCGACGCATTGACAAACAAAGTGAACGCAGTCGCTTACGGGCTTTGGCGATTTTGGTCAAGCCTGCAGGGATGGGGTTATTAGTCCGCACCGAGGCGGAAGGACAGCCTGAAGAGGCAATTATTGAGGATTTAGAGGTTCTCAAGCAGCAGTGGGAGTCCATTCAACAAGCTGCAAACACGGCTCGCCCACCTGCGCTTTTAAACCGTGATGATGATTTTATTCAAAGGGTGTTGCGAGATATTTATACCAGTGAAGTGAATCGGATTGTGGTGGATTCTAATATTGGCGTGAAGCGGGTCAAGCAACATCTGTCTAGCTGGAATGGAGGACGCTTGCCGAATGGGGTGTTGGTGGATCATCATCGGGAAAGACAACCGATTTTAGAGTATTTTCGGGTCAATGCAGCGATTCGCGAGGCACTGAAGCCAAGAGTTGATCTGCCGTCTGGGGGGTATATTATCATTGAACCCACCGAAGCGTTGACCGTGATTGATGTGAACTCTGGCTCGTTCACGCGATCGGCCACGTCAAGAGAGACAGTGCTGTGGACAAACTGCGAAGCGGCGGTTGAAATTGCCCGTCAGTTGTTATTGCGGAAGATTGGCGGGGTGATCATTGTTGATTTCATTGATATGGACTCGCGACAAGATCAGTTGAAGGTTCTAGAATATTTTGAACAAGCGCTGCGAAAAGATAAAGCCCGTCCCCAAATCTCCCAGTTGTCTGAGTTGGGATTGATTGAGTTGACTCGGAAACGCCAAGGACAGAGCCTCTATGAGATTTTTGGACAAACTTGTTCCACTTGTGGCGGTTTGGGTCATTTGGTGCATTTACCAGGGGAACAAGAATCTGTCGCTGCCGTTTCTGTGGCGGGGATTCCTTCTGTCCCCAGAGTCTCTCCCAAGGATACAGAAGAAAAGCCAGAAGTTTTTTCCCTAGAAGAGGACAGTACTGATGCTGAGTTGATTAACCATCCCAGTTATCAAGAATCGGGTAGCGATAGTCTCACTCGCCGTCGTCGCCGTCGCACGATCGAGACTCCGGGCAAAGGAGAAGGAACTCCCAAGCCAACAAAACTCAACAATGGGGTGAAAGCAACTGACACCGAAAACGGTCAGAAGAATGGGAAAGACAGTCCGAAAGAGGTGAAAACTAAGGGAGGAAGTGTTGGACGAACTCCGCAACCAGAAGAACCCAAGAAAAAAATCGCTGTTGAGATGACTCCTGTAGAACAGGAAATATATGCGTTGATGGGGCTATCGCCATTAGTGCGTTTGGATGAAGAAGTTGATCCGCGAAAAACTTTGGTTTACGCCGTCGCGCCTGGGGAAAAACTTCCAGAAGAAACCATTGAAACCCAATCTCTCGGGGAAACCAGCACTGAGGGTGAGGATTCTTTTGATCCAGAGGAGGAGTCATTCACCGAGGAAACTCCTGTGGAAGCGGTGTCAACGGAAACTGAAACGGAGGAAGCAGAAGCCAACACTGAGGAGTTTGACTTGATGGCTACGCCTCAATCTTCGACCTACGCACCCACCTTCTCAGAAATAACCTCAGAAAGCTCATCCCCTACTGAGGAGGAAGAAGCCCCTCCCCAAGAGGAAAAGGTCATCCGTCGCCGTCGTCGTCGGTCTTCGGCCAGAGAAAGTTAACCTGCTTGTTCAGCAGTGGGGGTTTTACGCTGTAAGATGACCATTTTCTCCCCGACTACTGGACTGCGCGCAAGAAGTTTTCCTTGGGGAGTGGTGAGAACCAGTTTAGTAAAGTCCAGTTGGCGCGATCGCGCTAACATCTCTGTTGACAGTTCATCTTGGCGTTTAGGGGAGAGATTAAACCATTCCTCACTCACTGCAATAATCAGACGACCATCGCGGAAGTTGGCTTCTAGAGATTCAATCAGCCCTTGGGCGTAGCGAGTGGTAATCTCAGAGACTTGTTCTTGAATGGCTGCGATGAGGCTTTGTTCTGGGGTCAGTTCAGGTTCAGGTTCGGGCGTGATTTCTGGTTGTGATTCCTCTCCCTCTGGAAGCGGAATCGGCGGTTGGGGAACTTCTGGTTGTTCAGACACCTCTGCTTCTGGCGCTGGGGGAGTGGAGGTAAACAAGTTTTCTGGGATAATCGCAACTGCTCCCCAAACCACCGCAAGACTTGCTCCCACTAAAACCGTGGTCAGGAGAAAATCTGGAATTGCTTCTGTCAGGGGAGCGCGATCGCGCACTCGTCTTAAAACTTTATCCCAACCCCGCAAGTTTTCGGCTTCTGGTGTCTGGGTTGTTGCTGTGTTCGGTTGTGCTTCTAGCTTGTCAACTGTTGCTTGTAGGGGATTAATGATTCCTTTTAAGAGATCGATCGTGAACTGGGTCAAAAACCCTTTCTTGGGCATTTCTGGCTCAGTTGGTCGGGTTTCCGATTCTTCTGCAGGATTCTTGTTCTCTTCTGTCATCTAATAAAATTCTCCAACATCACGAGCGAGATGCTTCACTCACTCTATCATCAACTCAGGCTTCCTTTGTCGAATCCTTTTAGAATGTTTATTGAAACTAAAACCAACATTGATCATGACTTCAATGATTCCCGCATCTTCAATTCCCCTTCCTCCCACCGAAGATGAACTTCCCTGTAATGATGGAATTCCGATGGAAACCCAACGCCATAAAATGCAAATGGACTTACTCCTAGATACTCTCCAACCTTGGCTCAACCAACGCGAAGACGGCTACATCGGGGGCAATATGTTCATTTACTTTAGTACCAGACAAATGAAAAATCAAGACTTTCGCGGGCCAGATTTTTTTGCCGTTTTAGGAGTGCCAAAACGAGAGAGAAAAAGTTGGGTGGTTTGGGAAGAAGGAAAAGCACCCAATGTGGTGATTGAATTATTATCAGAAAGCACCGCTAACGAAGACAAAACTCGCAAAAAAGAGGTTTATCAAACTCAAATGCGAGTTCCTGAATATTTCTGGTATGACCCATTTAATCCTGAAGATTGGGCAGGATTTTATCTGGATTGCGGACAATATCAAGCCCTAGAAAAAGATGAAAAAAACCGTTATCTTTCCCAACAGTTAAACTTAGGGTTAGTCCAATGGTATGGAGATTATAAAGGAGTTGAAACTGTCTGGTTGCGTTGGGAAACTTTAGAGGGAGAATTGCTTCCCACTGAACATGAGTTGAGGATAGAAGCGCAAACAAAAGCAGAAAAACTTGCTGCTAAGTTAAGAGAACTAGGCATTAATCCAGAAACGGTGTAAACTGAAGAAAAAGTCAACGGAGGAGATAACCATGACTTCAATGATTCCTGCCCCTTCAATTCCCCTTCCTCCCACCGAAGATGAACTTCCCTGTAATGATGGAATTCCGATGGAAACCCAACGCCATAAAATGCAAATGGACTTACTCCTAGATACTCTCCAACCTTGGCTCAACCAACGCGAAGACGGCTACATCGGGGGCAATATGTTCATTTACTTTAGTACCAGACAAATGAAAAATCAAGACTTTCGCGGGCCAGATTTTTTTGCCGTTTTAGGAGTGCCAAAACGAGAGAGAAAAAGTTGGGTGGTTTGGGAAGAAGGAAAAGCACCCAATGTGGTGATTGAATTATTATCAGAAAGCACCGCTAACGAAGACAAAACTCGCAAAAAAGAGGTTTATCAAACTCAAATGCGAGTTCCTGAATATTTCTGGTATGACCCATTTAATCCTGAAGATTGGGCAGGATTTTATCTGGATTGCGGACAATATCAAGCCCTAGAAAAAGATGAAAAAAACCGTTATCTTTCCCAACAGTTAAACTTAGGGTTAGTCCAATGGTATGGAGATTATAAAGGAGTTGAAACTGTCTGGTTGCGTTGGGAAACTTTAGAGGGAGAATTGCTTCCCACTGAACATGAGTTGAGGATAGAAGCGCAAGCTCAAGCTCAACAAGCGCAAGCTCAAGCTCAACAAGCGCAACAGACCAATGAAAAACTTGCGGCTAAGTTACGAGAATTAGGAATTGATCCTGAAACCGTTTAAGTTGAAGAAAAAAATCAACAATTCCTTCGCCCTCCTTTCTCCTAGGGAAGATGAACTTACCTGCGATGATGGTGTAGCGCTACGAGTTTTGGTGAGGACATTAGGAGAACAGTAGCGATCGAGACTTGTCCTGATCGTGCGATCCTTTGAGATTGTGGAAGTGTTCCCTTGCATCAATGAATTGTAAGCATACCATATTCATCCCACTTAATTTCTGTGAAGAAAGTATTTAAAAGGCGATCGACTCCCAGTAATTTTAACAGACTGATGATCGCAGTTATCGTTCCGAAAGTAGCCAAAAATTGTTAAATAGCCAACCCAAAAGCAACAGCGCGATCGTAGTTCCTAAAACCAATTCCCATGTCCCTTGATCAAAAGTAGCGTCTGATTTTGAAGAAGATGATGATTGAGGCGATTCCAGCATTGATGAAATTGATCTAATGAGAGGTGTTTAGTAATCGATTAGGTGGCACTTATTTTGTGCGACTATACCAGCGCATAATCACTTTTCCCAGACGTTCTGGGTCATGGCGGACATGACCTGATGCTTGATCTTCATACATAATATTGGCTAGCACTAGACGGCGTTGTAAGTTAGAAATTTCTTCACGATCGACATACACAGGATGAGCGTTTTCTCTAGCGTAACGTTCTAAGTTTTCGGGACTAGGGGAACGACTATGGGCTAAAACAGCATTAAATAATGGTCTGTGTGACACTTGATCTAAGGCTTGAATATGATCTGATACGGTATAGCCATCAGTTTCTCCTGGTTGAGTCATAATATTACAAATGTAGAGGCGAGGAACTTTGGTTAAGGCAAGGGCTTTTCTAATTTCTGGGACTAATAAGTTGGGAATAATGCTAGTGTAAAGACTGCCAGGGCCGATCAGGATTAAATCCGCTTCTTCGATCGCAGTGACCGCAGCAGGAAGGGCGGGTGGATTTTCAGGATAGCAGCCTAAATGGACAATTTTCCCCCCTGTTTCCGTTATTTGCGATTCCCCTTGAATAATACGGCCATCGTCCATCTCTGCCCATAAATTAACATCAGCAAGGGTCGCTGGCAACACTCGTCCTCTGACGGCTAAAACTTTAGAACTGGCTGCGATCGCGGCCTCTAAGTCTCCTGTAATATTATTCATTGCTGAGAGAAAAAGATTACCAAAGCTATGTCCCGATAACCCTTCCCCAGCATTAAACCGATATTGAAACAACTCAGTGAGGAGTTTTTCCTCATCCGCTAACGCAGCGAGACAGTTGCGGATATCCCCTGGGGGAAGCATTCCTTGTTCTCGGCGCAGTCTTCCCGATGATCCGCCATCATCCGCAACGGTGACAATGGCAGTAATATTAGCACTATAGACTTTAATCCCGCGCAAAAGGGTCGAAAGTCCAGTCCCCCCCCCGATGGCGACAATTTTTGGCCCTTTCACCAGTCGGCGGTGAGTTGTAAGGACATCGATCAATTCTTTATCTTGTTCTGGATTGAGGACTTGTGTGATTGAACCAACGGTGCGTGATTGACCCCAGAAAATGAGAAAAATCCCGAGTAGAATCGCGATCGGCCCTGAGATATAATTGGGAATGATACGCGCTATCGTTCTGATAAACTCAATCAGACGATTAGTTGGGGTTAATCCCGCCCAAATCCCAACGCCAATACTGGTTAACAGTACACCGACAACACTAATGAATAGCCAGCGTTTAATCAAGATTCCTGGCGCTAACCAGAGAAACCAGCGATTGAGACGACGCTGACGAGAGGAAGCAACACTTCGGCGATAATCGGGTTTTCCTTTTAACCGACGGCGCACTCGTTTAATAAGACCAGAAGCCATAAGCAGTTCCTCATGGGAATAGAAATTAAGATCAATCAGGGTGCTTTGCCCAGAGCAAAACTGTATCCTAAGAGAAACAATAACAGAAATCCATGTCAGGGAAACAAACTTAAATTTGTAGTTGTGCTTCCCGTGTAAAAAACTGACGGTAGATTCCAGCCGTCACAAAAGAGGCGGTTAAAAGGTTAGCCAGCGCTAGGACAAAAAGCACTAAAATCTGATAAGAAACAGCATTCAGGGGGTTAACTCCTCCTAAGAGTTGACCAGTTAGAATCCCTGGTAAGACAACAATCCCCACTAATGCCATTTGATTCAAGTTGGGGACAAGACCAGCGCGAATCGCTTGACGACGGTAAGACGCGATCGCAATTTTGGGTGTCGCGCCTAAACACAGATGGGTTTCAATTTCTCCGCGATTAGTTTCAATGGCGTTGATTAAACGTTCTCCTGCGATCGTCCCACCATTAACCGCATTACCAATAATAATCCCTGCCAGAGGAATCCAATATTGAGGATCGTACCATGTGCTGGGTTGGATAATCAACAGCATCACGTATCCCAACGTTAAGCTAGTGGTCAATAATAAACTTCCTCCTACTAGCCAAAATAGCTGTGAGAGTTTTTGAGAAATGCGATTTTTGGCGACGGTTGTTGCAATGATTATCATTAATAATAGGATAGCAAAAACTCCCCAAAAGGTTTCGAGAGTAAAGACTAATTCCAGAAGATATCCCACTGCAATTAACTGGAGTAAAGCCCGTCCCGCACTGAGGAATAATTGTCCTTCCAGTTCTAATTTTTGCCAACGAGATAAGCCGACAGCAATGACCATTAAAACCAGCATCAGCACTAAATCAATGCTGTCTAATTCGATTAACATAGATCAATTAATATAGCAACTCCCACTCTCATGATGTACATTCTTAATTTGGATTCCTTGTTCCTTATTCTTGACCACTTGCCAAATAACAAATAACTAATTATAAAAGATGGAAACTTGATTTCGTCCCAGTCGTTTTGCCTGATACAGTTGATGATCTGCTTTTTGTACCCAAGACTCAACTGAATCTTCTAAAGCTAACATTACAGCACCAATAGAGACAGTAAATTGTAACTGTTTTCCTTGAATCTCAAGATAGTTTTCTTCCACGGCTATTCGCAGTCTTTCTGCAATTTCAAATAAATCTTTTCCTGCAATCTTAGGGACGATTATCATAAATTCTTCTCCTCCCCACCGTGCAACTAAATCCATTTGACGACTGAATTGAATCAGGGTTTTTGCTACTTCGATTAAGACTTGATCACCGCTCGGATGACCATAGTTATCATTGACTGCTTTAAAGTAATCAATATCAACCAGTAATAGGCCACAAGATTCATTAATCAATTGCATTCTATTCACTTTTTCCAAAAGATTCATCTTGGCAAAACGACGATTCGCTAGATTAGTTAACTCATCAGAAAAGGCTAAACTTTTCAAGAGATTAACTTCTTCAATGACTTCTTTTTCATCGGATTGGTCAATAAAAACTTCAACAGCCCCAATTAAGAATCCTTCCTCATCAAAGAGGGGAGAAATGGTTACATAAACAGGCACTCTTGTACCAGTTTTATGGTGAAGATAAAGAGTTTTTCTGCGAGTTTTCCCGTCTTGGATTGTTTTATGCAGTGGACAATCGGTTTTGCATAATTCTTGACCTGTACAATCAATGTGTCTTAAAATATTATCGTAGCAGTGAGAACCAATCAAGGTTTTGCGATCGTAGCCTGTAATTTTTTCTGCACCTTGATTCCAAAACAAAATCCGTCTTTGTCGATCGACATAATAAATTCCATCGTTTAAGCTCTCAACTACTTTACAGTAAAAATCGTCCCTCATCATAAATTGATTTTCTCTATGTTTAGGATAATTATCTAAGTTTTTAAGGTAATTTTCAGTTTTCTTCAATACATTCTAGAATATTTGATTCCCGCCGAGTTTCTTAATTATCGTAATCAATTCATTTACTGACACAGCGATCGCAGCTTCCACAACGAAACCCTTTTGCTTCTTCAGTAAAGCCAAATGTAGCCAGTAAGAATTGCCAGCGACAGTGGCGAGTGCTAATATATTGTTGCATTTGTTGACCTTGCTGGAAAAAATTGGTACTTTTTTTTAAGGATCGATTTTGAAGTAACAATCGATAATGAAACGGGTCAACCCATTCTAATTGGTTTAAACTATGCAAAATAGAAAGCGTCACTAAACCATGTGGTGATATTTCTTCAACCATGCTGATCTCTCCTTCTGGCGGAATTTGTTTCATTAATTCCCTCGCTTTTTTATATTGCTGGCGCAGTTTTTGAGTAAAATATTGTTCTCGTTTGCGATCGTCTGGGTAAAATAAGCCAGTGGGTTCACAAACAAGCGTTAAAGCGCTAGCACTATTACCATCTCTCCCTCCCCGTCCAATTTCTTGGAGATATTCTGAGAGTAAGCAGGGGGGTTGAAAATGGGCGACCCAGCGTAAATTCGGTTTATTAATCCCCATCCCAAATGCACAAGTGGCGACAACAAATTGCAGGGTTTCTTGTAACCAATCTTGTTCAATAGTACGCCGATCGCGCGGAGTTAAACCAGCATGATAGGCAGCGCTTTGATACCCAAGAGAATTCAGCCATTGCGAGAGAGTTTCTGTTTCCTTGCGCGATCGAGCATAAATTAAGCCAGACTGCTGCTGACGAGGCTGAATAAAGTGTAACAGACGTTTTTTCCGTTGCGCTGGGGTGCAAACTCGTTTCACCTGTAACCGCAGATTTTTCCGATAGGGACTTTGTTGGAATGAGATGGGGTCACGGAGTTGTAAACAGTTGATAATCGTTTCTTGGGTGCTGGGATCGGCTGTTGCAGTAAACGCCGCGATCGCAATGGGAGTGGGTTGAAAGGCTTCTAAGTGCGATCGAGCAATTCCTAAGCGACGATACGCAGGACGAAAGGTTTCCCCCCATTGCACCAAACAATGCGCCTCATCTAAAATTAAACCATTAATCTTTAATTCTGGAACGATTAATCTTTCCCAAATTGGCGGACTGAATAACGTTTCTGGGGAAAGATACAGCAAGCGTAACTGTTGTCTTTCTAGTTGTCTGAGAATCGCTTTACGCTGCGGACGAGGAATTTCGCTATGAAAAGACGCTGCCGACAATTGACGCTGTTGCAATTCTTGCACTTGATTTTCCATCAGCGCCACTAATGGCGACACCACTAGGGTTAAACCTGTCTGGAGTAACGCTGGGAGTTGAAAACAAATCGATTTTCCTCCTCCTGTGGGTAACACCACCAACGCATCTTTTCCCTCAAGGAGACAAGCAACGATTTCCCCTTGCGGTGGACGAAAATTAGGGTATCCCCAGATAGCTTGTAAGCGATCGCGCACTTGTTCCCAATCCATGACCGTTTAAACTAAGTATAGAGAAATACAATTGTGAATCATCTATGACTCAAACCAATCTTAGTACGAACTTAAGCGCGATCGACAACGAACTATCTAAACGTCATATTCACCTTGATCCTAGTGGGTATTTTATTATCTACCTCGATCGAGAAGAAGGGTTAATCTGCGCCAAACACTACAATAACTTAGTGGATGAAGAGGGATTCGCTCTCCATCCCGTAACGGGGGAGAGACTTTCCGCTAAATGCAATAACAATGACATGGTGGCGACCCATATTTACACAGGACGCACCGCTAAAGAAGTATCCGTTAAACTCTTTGAAGAAACACAGCCCTGTCCCGTTTCCCAGTTCAATCATGCAGCATATTTGGGACGGGAATTTGTGCGAGCCGAAATCGCCTTAATTCAGGGCAGCGAGTACATCCAAGATTAAACTTAGTTCGTCAATAGGACATAAGCAAAGTAGGTTGCCATTGGAATCACTGTGGCAGCAACCAACAAACCAATGACCCAAACGGTTGAGTTTTGGGTATCAGTCTCTTCTGCTTTCGTGAAAGTACCTTCCACTTGAATTTCATCTTGAACGGTTGGTGGACCTGGGTCGGGTTCACCAGCTAAGACCAACCCCAAGCGATTGGTAGCATTGAGAAAAGCTTGATTATATTTATTATCCTCTCGAATGGGAACGCCGATTGTATCCTCCACTACACTTGTCGCAATCTCAGGAGGAAGACGGTCTTTGAGAGCTTCACCGACGCGAATCGTGGCATTATTGGTGATGGTATCGAAGACTAGCAAGACTTTATCTTGTCGAGCTTCTGCGGTAGGATACCAGCGATCGAACAATTCATCAGCAAAGCTATCAACGGTTTCCCCATAATTCAACCGTCTGATCACCACTAACTTAATCTCAGCGCCTGTGATCTCTGCAATTTCTTGGAGAAGATTGTTGAGTTTTCCTTCATTGGTGCGACTAACCACTTCCGCTTGATCCACCACAGAAATTTCGTTGCCGTCGCTAATATCAGGAATGTCGCGGGGGCTGGTTGCTGCTTGCACAGGTAAGGCGCTACTTAACAATAATACTGTAGCAATCAAGATCACCACTAAGGAGCGGGTATAGGATTTGAGTTTTATTGCGATTTGTTGCAGAAGGTGTGACATAACTTAAAAATTGGCGAGAAATGATGACAATTTATGTTACATCTTATAAGCGCAGGAGAACGGAACTGTTAGGGTTTATGGAGAATTAATAAACTTTTTTAACGCTTTGACCCCAATTTCTGATTTATGTATCCGTCTCTGCGTAAAATGTAACCGATTGGTCTAACTCAGTTTATTGTTACAGAAAACGGGAAGACTTGCTAATGGCTGAAACAAAAAGTATGCAATACATTCAACCCTATAACGACGATGTTTATGTCGGACATCTCTCAACCCCGATTTCCGACTCTGGCTTCACCCGCGCTTTCATCAACAATCTCCCAGCGTATCGGGAAGGAATCTCTCCCTTGCTGCGTGGTTTAGAAATTGGTATGGCGCATGGCTATTTCTTGGTCGGTCCTTGGACTTTACTCGGGCCCCTGCGCGATAGCGCAGGATCAGCCTATTTAGGCGGTTTAATTGCTGCGATCGGGCTGATTTTAATTGCAACAGGCGCTTTATCTGCCTATGGTTTAACGGCTTTTCCCACCGATGATTCCAAAGCAGAATACTTTGAAGACCGCGCCCCAGAAAACCTCAAAACTCGCCAAGGGTGGAGTCAGTTTACAGGGGGATTCTTCGTGGGTGCAATGGGAGGCGCTTTTGTGGCTTACTTCCTGTTAGAAAACTTCTCTGTTGTTGATAGTATGTTACGAGGAATCGTTAATTAGTTATCATCAACAATTAATGATGAACCCTCATGTTTTTGTTGTGTTATTTATTTGGAGGAAAAATTTAAAATGACTGGAGAATACGCTGCTTCTTTTTTACCCCTGATTTTAGTACCTGCCGTCGGGTTACTGATGCCTGCTGTCGTAATGGGCTTACTCTTTATCTATATTGAGTCTGACGCATAATTTTTGTTAGCAAATCCCCTGATCCTTTCTTCTAGATTCTTTCTCGGAGAGAGGATTTTTTAATTAATAGGGGACACTTTATTTCAAATAAGAAACAATTGCTTGATAAACTTGAGAGCTAACGCGATCGCCGCGTCGTCAAAAAAGTATTGTACGATTTGATCAAGTTCTATGATAAAAGCAATTAGAACTCTACAACTTTAAAAAACGCAAGAACCCCCTCCCGAAGGAGAGGGTTAAGATTATTTAGCTATTTCTCAAAGAGAAGA
>CAYXDG010000054.1:8066-24714 GCA_964463655.1 uncultured Dactylococcopsis sp. | reverse complement strand
CGGCGATGACCACTCCTGAGTTCTGATGGCTTTAATTTTTCCTTCTGATTCCCATTGCCTAAGAGTTTTAGGGGTAACACCCAGACCCAACTGCTGCTTGATTTGTTGTTATCAACTCAGTCATCCCCTCAAAGTTACTAACTATCTATAACAATAGCATAATTTGTTTAAGAAAACAAGTAACGGCTGAAGCCCTCTCCCAAATCTAGGAGAGAGAGGTGAGGATCATAACCGTGAGTAGTTGTGTATCAATTATCAATAACTTTCAGATCATCTTCCCATTGTGCTAATTCTCCAACACGAAGTTTTCCCCCTGTAATCACTTGAGCGCAAGCGCCCCCACGCCAGTTGGGATACAAAGCATCCTTCAAACCCATTAACACCTCGTCCATGCGCTCACAGGGTTTTGCTTCATTGAAAATTCTGACTCGGCATTCTCCCAATTGTAAAATTTGTTGACGAGTATCTGCCAAATCAATGCCCCGTACCATAATGTTTGCTCGTCTGGCTGAAGGCTCGATCGCTGCCCTTAAGTCTTTCATCACTGCTTCCCAGACGATAGCATCAATAATTGTTATCTGTCGGCGACCGCCTTGGTCAGCATTGCCCACTAAACCCAATCCTTTGAGCATTTCCGCTTCTTTTACAGCATCCATTGGGCCGCCCTTAAATCGCTTCACCCAGATGGCTTCAATGCGTCCTTGTGGCATATTTCCTCGTTCAGGGATCAAAGTCTTGCTCTTGATCCCTATCTTAAGATAGAAAAATACTAAGTTTACCTGTAACTTTTTGTTTACTATCTTTAGAATAAAGTAAACAAGTGTAAAGTTATCTGAGCTTGTTTGTAATTATTTAAAAAATGTCGAAAATAGCCAGCTATATAAAAATGCCCATTCCCTCCTGCTCTCGCTTCCTCGTTTTCCTCATCAGTTGCTGCTTTGGCTTAACTGCTTGGCTTGCTCAACCGACCCCTGCCCATGCTTATAATGATCCGTCCCTACTCCCCCAAGAGCAGACCCCAATCATTGATTTAGCCAACTTTCTCCCTAAGCTGCAAGAAGAATCCCTGATTCAGGAAATTGAAAATTTTGAAGCAGAAACAGGCTGGAAACTCCGCGTTTTGACCCAATATGACCAAACCCCAGGACGAGCGGTTAAAAAATATTGGGGTCTTAATGACCAAAGCGTCTTGTTAGTCGCTGATGCCCGTGGAGGAAACCTCCTCGCGTTTAATGTTGGGGATGATGTGTATGATCTGCTTCCTCGTACTTTTTGGGTTGAACTACAAACTCGCTTTGGCAATATGTATTTTGTGCGAGAAAATGGAGAAAATAACGCGATCGCTGAATCTTTGAATACTGTTAAAGGTTGTCTAGCAAAAGGCGGTTGTAATGTTGTTCCAGGTCTCCCTCAAGAACAATGGATTTTAACCCTCATCACTTCCGTGGTTGGTGGCGTAATCTTTGGCTTAGCAGCACGACCCCGCAAAGAAGACCAAATTATCGCTTGGCAATGGGCGTTAATCTTTTCCCCGCTCTGGGGCATCCTATTCATTGCCTTTGGCATCGGACCAGTGGTCACTCGCACTGCGGATTGGCTTCCTCTCCTCCGTAATGTTCTCGGCTTCATGTTAGGAGCGTTAGTGGTCTATTTAACCCCGATTATCAACGAATCTACTCGCTCTGAAGGGAAAACCTAAAGCCTCTCTTTTTCAAGCTCTTTCTTGCTGGCATTCTAATTGAGGCCAGCATTTTTTTTAGCGATTGATTTTCCTAACAGCACTCGTCGTGGCTGATTAAATAACCAAGAAGTTATGCTTGGTTCAACTCGACATAACCGATAACCGGCTTGTTCATAAAGTTTTTGCGCGCCAAAGTTATTCTCTAAAACATGAAGATAGATATCCTGATAACCCCATTGCAAGCTAATTTGTTCACAACCTCGTAACAACCGTTGAGCAACTCCTTGTCTGCGATGGGCTTGACTCACGGCTAAATTAGAAATATAAGTGGATTGGTATTGTTTCGGAATCCAACCTTCTGGCTCACTTAAAGATAATTCGACAGTGCCAACAACTTTTTCGGTTGCTATTTCAGTTGCCACTAAACAAGCATAGTAAGCGCGATCGCTGCACAAGCGACTGCGAACATCTTCATAAATTCCCAATTTCAAAAATGGATACATGAGAATCCCCACGCCTTCAGCAGAGTGAAAGCTATGGGTAAGAACGTCTGCGACTTGGCTCAGGTCTTTTAATTGGGCGCGACGAACCTGAAAGCTGTTAGTTTGAGAGTGATGGGAGGTCTTGGCAGCAGGAAGGAAAAAAGAAGAGGAGGAAGCATTCACAGCTATTCTAGGGAGGAGTTTGAAGACTTATCAACCGTAATGATTGGCTGTTTTCCTTTATAACATAGTCTTTACCCAACGGATGTGGAGACGTTTCATGAAACGCCTCAGAACAATATCTGTCAAACATTATGATTATTAATTGATGCTATGCCGTCATCGCAACAACCCAGAAGAGACCATCGACTAGCAAGGTACTGAGGATCGCACCGCTAAATGCCCACCAAGGAAGGGTATTTTGTTTCATCCCCAAAATCCCCATCCCTAACAGAATAGCCACGATCGCGATCGCGCATAAAGCACTCCAAGGGGTTTGCATTTGCACCAGAGCATCTTGAAAAATAGGTTTGTATAATGCAGGATCAACCCGCATCAACTCACGCCAGTGAGGCATTAAACCAGTGAGATAAAAATAGACATCTGTGAGAGCCGTTCCTAATAAAGAGCCAAGATAGAATAAGTTTCCCACTTGTCCCCATCTTTTAGATAATGCCCAAAACGCGAAAGGCAAACCGATCGCCTCGATCGGGAGATGAATCATCGGTTCCCAACGAAACCATCCCCAATAAATTGATCCTGCGAGCCAACTCCAACTAAATCCGATGACTAAATCACCCCAAAGCTCTGTTTTGGGACGCTTTAACCCTAACAGACCAAGGGCGATCCAACCAAGGGTCAAGATTAAACTCACCCAAGGCAGTTCTCGCACCATTGGCGCTTGCACAAAGACTGGAATTGATACGAGAAAGCCAGAACTAGCGAAGACAAGCCAGTGCTTTTGCTTGAGGAAAAACGCTCTGGCATAGATGGGGAGACGTTTGGTGATTTGTATAATTGATTGCGGTGACTGGGAAGTTTTCAACAAGGTTTTAATCTTCTTAACTAATCTTTACTAATTTTAATATATCATTTTCCTTAGATGCCCCCTAGGGGGATATAGATTATCTTAACACCCCTCTTGGAAGATGGGGCAATTAATCGTCTGGAAACTGCCAACAGGCAATCCGTTCTAAATTTTTCCCCCCACATTTGATACAATCCCTATCTTCATGGGAAGTGACCCATTCCTCGCCACAGTCACGACAACGACAGAAGATATTATGACGGTTAGCGATTTCGATTTTACGTTGCCATTTTTGAATGAGTCGGTTGTCTTCACTCATGGTTATGTCTGGTAAAGGTACAATAGGATACTGGAAATCATGAAAAGGCTTTTTCAGAAAAAATCATAATGGATTTAGTCGCGCTACAGCATAAACTCGATAATATTTCTTTTCTAGTGTTGTTTCTGACCCTGTTGATCTACTGGGTGGGAACAGCTTTTCGCAGTTTGTCCTTTCTTCATCAAATCGGAACAGCAGGAATGGCGATCGCAAATTTATCGATCGCTGGGTTACTCGGCGCTCGTTGGCTCGAAGCGGGTTACTTCCCCATTAGCAACTTGTATGAGTCTCTCTTTTTTCTCGCTTGGGGTCTCACGGCCGTTCATTTAGCAGTAGAGTTCAGCACTCAAAATCCCTTGCTCGGTGCATTTACTGCGCCATTAGCAATGGGAATCACGGCTTTTGCTGCGTTGAGTCTTCCTCCAGAAATGCAGTCTGCTGAACCCCTTGTTCCAGCGTTAAAGTCCAATTGGCTGATGATGCACGTGAGCGTGATGATGCTCAGTTATGCCACTTTGATGGTGGGGTCTCTGTTGGCGATCGCGTTTTTAATCGTCACTAAAGGAAATTCTGTTTCCCTTCAGGGGAGTTCTTACGGGACAGGGAATGAACGTATCCGTCAAATCAGAAATCACTCAGAGTTTTCACCAACAACTGTTACATCGGATCAAGGAAATCCTAAAACCGCGGTTTTAGAAAAGCCAGAAACCACAACCCAACAAGAACCTCTCTCTCCCCAACGCTTAAACTTAGCCCAAACTTTAGATAATCTTAGCTATCGTGTAATTGGCTTGGGGTTTCCCCTACTGACCATTGGTATTATCGCAGGAGCCGTGTGGGCCAATGAAGCATGGGGATCATATTGGAGTTGGGACCCCAAAGAAACTTGGGCGCTGATTACTTGGTTAGTGTTTGCAGCCTATCTCCACGCCAGAATTACCAAAGGTTGGCAAGGGAAACGACCTGCAATGATCGCTAGTACAGGCTTTGTTGCGGTTTGGGTTTGCTATTTAGGCGTGAATTTATTAGGAAAAGGGTTGCACTCCTATGGATGGTTCTTTTAACAAACTGCAATGGTTTGGACAGATTTTCACGCTAGAGTCCATAAAACCCTCCGTCAGCGACAATTGCTCCCGAAAAAATCCTCTGTTTTGCTGGCGGTCTCAGGTGGACAAGACTCCCTCTGTCTGTTGCAATTGCTCTCAGCTTTAAAGTCGAGATGGGAGTGGAATTTAGCAGTTGCTCACTGTGACCATCGCTGGGACACAGATCTTGGCATAGCTGAACAAGTCCAGACAGTTGTTGCAAGGTTTGGGCTGCCGTTTTTTCTCCTCACTGCGGAAACGCCAGTGGTGACAACAGAAGCTGGTGCGCGATCGTGGCGTTATCAGGTCTTAAGGCAGTGTTGTGAAGAAAATCATTTTTCTTATCTGGTTACAGGACATACACGCAGCGATCGCGCAGAAACCCTCCTCTATAATCTCATTCGGGGCAGTGGCAGTGATGGTCTCCAAGCCCTCACTTGGCTGCGATCGCTGACTCCAACCATTAATTTAGTGCGACCTCTCTTAGACTTTTCTCGATCAGAAACACGCACTGTCTGTAATTATTTTCAACTTCCCATCTGGGACGATGTGGCTAATCATAATCTCACCTACGCTAGAAATCGCCTCAGACAGCAAATTTTGCCTCAACTCAAGGAACATTTCAATCCACAGGTAGAAACAGCCCTCGCGCAAACTGCAGAAGTGTTACAAGCCGAAACCGATTATCTCCAACAACTCGCCATTGAATTGTATGAAACGGCATCCGCTCACACCCCACCCCACACCCTCTCTCGTCTCCCTTTACAAAACTGCCCGATCGCCCTACAAAGAAGGGTGATGCGTTTATTCTGGAAAACTTATTTGACCAAAGCCCCTACCTTCAATCAAATTGAAGAATTAACTCACTTAATTACTGCTAACAACCGCACACGCACTTCCTCCTTTTCGGGAAATGTTTATGCTGAAGTTGAACAGCATCTCATTCGTTGGCAAACTTCTTAATTTCAGCTAGGAATCACTGAATCAAACCTTTAAACCTCGATCAATCCTTAAAGAACTAATCACTTAATTAAGCTCTGAAATAATTCTTTTACCTCTGATAATTGATTTTGTTTTCCTTCAGCAGTCATTTGTTCAGCCTGCTCTGCTGCTGCTTTCAAGTTATCGCTCAGCACTTGTAATTGTCCTTCTCGTCGCTCCAACAATTCACCCTTAATCTCCACCTGAATGGTTAATTGATTGGCTTCTTTGTCCTGATTTTGCCAATTGGGTTCTAAAGTTTCTAGTTCACGACGAATGGTTTCACACTCTTCTTGTTGTTGTTTAATTGTTTGCTCTAACTCCTGTAGTTGAGAACTTAAATGATCGACTTCATTATTAACCTGATGAAATTCATCTTCACTATAATTTCGTTGGTTATCAATTTTGTTAAAAATCGGGCTTAAATCAACTTTTGAAATATCCCGTTCAGGAGCGCTGATTCCTTGACGTTCCTGCAAAACTTTTTTATGTTGTTCTAAAACATTCTCTCGCGCCATTATATTCCGACGCTGACCCACTAGAGTCTTTTCTAAGTAGCGATACCCCTCTTCTTCTTCTGCTAACTCATTTTTAATATTTTCCTTGTCCTTTTCCTCCGCATTTTCTAATTGTTTTTCCAACTCCCGAACACAGTCTAGCTGATTATCTAATTCCTCCTCTTGCTCTTTGACAAAAGAAACCAACTCATCAAAGGATTTTTGCAGGGATGCTAATTGCTCTTCTAACTGCTCGATCGGCATTTCTTCTAGAGCTTGAGTATCAACTTCTTGTTTGATTTTAAGTTGAGGAGAATTGATCACTAACCGCGATAAAATATCTCGCGCTTCGCTTTGTTTTTGAAGTTGCGTACTCAAATAAGTGACAATTTGTTCTTTGGAATCTAACTGACTTTGAAGAGTCACCAAACGCTGTTGGTTTTCCAGTAACTTGGGTTCTTTTTCTTGCAATTGTTGGCGAAGATTGAATAAGTGCTGCTTCGATTGCTCAGCATCTGCTTGTTTTTTCTGAGCTTGTTGACGGTCTTGCGCGAAGGTTTTCCGTTCATTCTGGATAGCAATCAGTTCAGCATCAACTAAGTTTTGTGCTGCTTTAATGGGATCAAGAGTAATTTTAGCTGTAGCCATCATGTCTTCTACATTAGACACTAAGTCTCTTACAGACCGCTCTTGGTTTGAGTTCAACCGTTGTTGACCATTGAGTTCTTGCTGTAGGTTTTCTAAGCGCGCGCGCTCCCTTTTGAGTTGCTCCCAAGCGCCTTCTAGCTCAGCGCGATCGTTTTCCCACTGCTCTCGCAACTGCTTGATTTCCTGTCGCTCTTGCTCTAAATCATTGAGCTTATCTTCTCTTTCTTCAAGCTCTCGTTCCACCTCGTCGAGATTTTCTTGACGCTCATTAAGCGCTTTCAACTGAATCGTCAAGGAGTCTTTCCATTCCTCAATTTCTCGCTCTTGTTCCTTGGTTTTATCCACCTGCCGAGAAAAGGTTTGTAATAACCTAGCAACCTTCATCCCTGCTAGCTCGACTTTCCCCTGAATTTGGCGATTCGATCCCAAATTCATCGTCACCAAGACACCGTCAGCTAGCTCTTGAGTTACATCATCACTAGAGATGGTTTCCTCCCCAGGAATAGCACTCCATAAATTATCCTTCTGTTGACAAGCAAGCAAATGAAAGACGGTTTCTTTGCCGCCCATAAAGCTTTTTGCCTTCTGCTTTTTCACTTCTGCAATGTATAGCACTACTCTAATCCTCTCCTATCAATTTTTAGTCCATTGGGTGATTGCTAAATTTTACTGACAATGAATCCACGGTTGGGGGATAGAATGATTAAGGGAATAACCTTAAGATGTCCTTGATCTTAACGCACTTTACACACTTAAAAATCACACTCTCAAAGTTTGTGTCATCCTTTGCCAGCACTAATCTAGTCATTTATCTTGTCCTCATGCAACTCAATTGAAATTTTAATCTTTTCTTATGTATGGTAACCTGCACGAATTTGACATCCGTAGTTTATTAGAGTTGATTGAACGCAATCAAGGCACTGGACAACTGTTGGTACAAACAGAACCTAAATTGCCAACCACTTCTGAAAAATACTCTTTTGCTCAAGCTGATCAATCATTTTGGCTAATCTTTTTTAAGGATGGACAAATTACTTATGCTGCTTGTAATCATCATTTGCCATTACAGCGATTACAAGATTATCTCCGCCCCTATCATCTAGAATCAGCTTGGGAACATTTACCTGACCATGAGAGTAATGCTCTCCCCTTGACCTCCTCACCTCTTGTCGGACGAACATTGCCTGAGTATCATCATTTGTGGCTTCTCCTTGAGCATCATATTCTCGATGCCAGTCAAGGAAAAGAAATTCTTGAAAATCTGGTTGATGAAACTTTGTTTGATTTATTGAGTCTAGGTCAAGCAGATTTCATTTTTCAGCGTAACACGGTTCTTCAGCCTCAACTAACCACCATTGACATTAATTCTGCTTTGAGTAAGGTGACGCGACGACTCCAGCAGTGGAAACAACTTCATCCTTATATTAAGTCTGCAGAGCAATGTCCACTGATTACCAAAGACGAGGAATTAAAACAGGCTTTAACGCCATCTGCTTATCGTAGCTTAGCAGTTGCTTGTCAAGGGGAACTGTCTCTGAGGCGAATTGCTCGCTATCTCAAAAAAGACTTACTTACCATTAGTCAAGCTCTCTATCCTTATATTCAACGAGGTTGGTTACAACTCCTAGTCAGCCCCCAAAAACAGCCCCAAAAAGAGGTTTCTACTCAAGCCTCCGCACTCCCTCCATCTTCTACGAAGGTGGTTTGTTGTGTTAGTCAGCAAAAGGAAATTATTGATCAGGTAAAATTTATATCAGAACAACAGGGGTATCAAATAATCCTGGCTGGGAATCCCGCAGAAGCCCTCAGTGTCATTGTTCGATCGCGCCCCAACTTGATTTTTTTGACCCTAGAAACCTCTTTTTTTTCAACAGAAGATTTAATTCGTTGTCTGAGAAGTCAACCTAAGTTTACCAAAGTGCCAGCGATCGCAATCATCTCTGAACAGGCTGATCCCCTGCGTTTAGCGAAAGCACAACTGCTCGGTGTCACTGAATTCTTGCCATGTCCCCTTCAGGAATCACAGCTTTTATATGTTTTTAAGAAATATACCAGAGAGAGCAAAAAGAAAAATTAAGTGAGTATAGACCAAAAACAAGATTGTGCCATGCTCTGAGTCCTTCATTTCTAAATTCCATTACAATCAAGTTGAAACCAATGACAGATTATCGTCATAATTTAAGCAAGTAGTGAGCTAAATAAATTTTATGAGTACGGTTTTAGTTGTTGAAGATAGCGCCACGCAAAGACAGATGATTTCCGATCTGCTTAAAGAAAGTGGTTTGAACGCATCGGTGATTAGTGTTGGGGATGGAGTCGAAGCCCTCGAACAAATCAAAACTCAACCCCCTGATCTGGTAGTCTTAGATATTGTCATGCCTCGGATGAACGGTTATGAAGTGTGTCGGCAAATTAAAACCGACCCGAAAACCCAAGAAATTCCCGTAATTATGTGTTCTTCTAAAGGAGAAGAATTTGATAAATATTGGGGAATGAAGCAAGGGGCAGATGCGTATATTGCCAAACCCTTTGAACCGATCGAACTCATTGGTACAATTAAGCAGTTGTTAAGGGGATAAGGTGGCTAAGATGAATTACCCAGACAACATCAGCCAAAAAAACACTTCCCTTTCTCTAAACGAGTTTGAAGAAGAACTCAATTCAGACTTGCAATCTTATGAACCTCGGGAAGGAGAGTTACACCTTCGTCTTGATCTTTCTTCGGAAAGGGAGTTAGCCATTCCAGCAACAGGAATTCGGGAAGTGGTCTCTCAATCCCCAAACTTAATTGCTCCCATTCCAAATGCTTCGGTTCTTTTATTGGGAACCATGAATTTACGAGGACAAGTAGTGTGGGTGGCTGATTTATGTCAATTTTTGGGAGAATCAGGGACTTTAACAACAGAACGCTCGGAAATTCCAATCATTGCTATTGAAGATCAAGAAATGATTATGGGGCTAGCTGTGGAAAGAATTTTAGGCATGGAATGGTTAAAAACAGAAGAATTGGATATTCCAAATAATTTATCCGATGAAATGGCTCCCTTTATTAAAGGAGAATGGAATCAGGGAAATTCTCCTCTGCTCTTACTTGATCCCTCAGCAATTTTACGGTCGGCACGGTGGGCGACTTAAAAAATTAAGACAGGAAGAAATACAGCCAAGCTCTCGAAATCAAGCTATGCTAGAGAGAAAATCTTCGATTTATGGGCAATCTTTAACTAAAATTTCCAAGTAAAAAATAATTATCAAAAGCATTTGTGGCGGAGGCAAAAATGGGATCAAGCACCAGGAAACAACAAGAGTACGAGCAAGCAAAAGTCGCTTACATGAAGCAGCGCTATGAAGAAGCAGCAGAAATCATTGAAAAATTAGTGCAAGACTCACCCCATGACCCAGAAATATTATTGCTCAGAGGTCATATTTACTGCTATTTTCAAGATTTTGAAGGCGCAAAAGAACAGTATCATGCTGTGCTAGAAAATACAGATGATGAAGACTATATTGAAAACGCCAAGTCAGGTTTAAAGACAGTTCAGCGATGGCAACAAGCTCAAGAGAAAACACGGGGAGGAGACCCCTCAATCACAGGTCATACCAGGGGAACTAAAACCTCTCAGATTAATCCTCCAGAGGAAGAAGGAGAAATAACGGGCATTTGGTCAGAAGAAGAGGAAGACTGGGAAGAACAAGGAGAAGTGACAGATGTTTCTCAAAGTCCTTTAGGCAATCCTTTTGCGGATTTATCACGGGATGAAATCACAGCGATCGCGTCTCTAGAGGATGAAGACATCGAACAAGAAGACCACTTCCCAAGAAAAAACTTTCAAGAAGATGATGCTCCCTCCACAGACATCTATGAGGGTATCGAGACGGATCATTCATTAGGAATGAATGATTTTGATTCCGAAAGTGTTTTCGATACCGAAGAAGAACTTTCAGAAAGTTATGGCAAATTGAATGGTTCTGATGAAAATGATCAACAAGCAGGTAATACAGAGACCTTTATCTACACCCCCTCGGGGACAGCCTCAAATAAAAAAGACAATACAGGTCTCAATTTATTTGATGAGGAAGAGTTTGACTTTGAAGAAGATGGCGATGAAGAGTTTCTATCCAAGAATCAACTAGACGATAATGATGGGCCAAATACCTTTGGTAAAAAAAATCATACAGGCAAAACTCAAAAATTACCTAGCTCAGACCAAACGGATACTTATGCTTCCCAAAATACCCAAGAGGGAGAAAGAACCAAAGTCGTTTCCGAACAATCAAACTTGAATTACCAGCAAGTAGAGTCTTCTTTACAAGCAATGCAGGAAGAAAATCCAGAATTCATCGTTGATGATTTACCCACTGGGCAACTTGAGACCCCAGAAGAAAAATTATCCTCTCAAGAAACAACAGGAGGAGGGACGGAAGGGGAAATCACCACAGGGGATCAAAATTTATTTGCCAATAATGTCGGAACAAAAACGGTTTCTGACCCATCCTTCGATACATCTAGTCAATCACATGAGCCAGTCATCGAACAAGAACAGGGAGTATTTGCCTTTTTAGAAAATGCCTCCTTAGCTAAAAAACGAAATCTTCTTTCGGGAATGATTGGGATTGTTTCAGCAGCTGTTGTGGCAACAGGAAGTTTTGTGATCGAAACTGAACCAGTCAGTTTTAATAAGTTAGGGAAAGCTGCGACAATGGGATTGGTCGGTGGGATCACCAGCGCGGTTGTTAGTTGGGGTTTGGGAACTCTAATGGTTAAGCAAATTAAGCGCTCCACTGGAGACTTACAAGCTCAATTGTATGCTGTCAAGCAAGGGAATCTAGAAGCAAAAGCAACGGTTTATTCTCAGGATGAGTTTGGAACACTGGCAACGGAATTTAACCAAATGACCAGAGTCGTTTCCACAACCACTAATGAAGCACAACGGAAAGCCCAAGAGCAAGAACAAGCAAAAGAAGACCTGCAACGGCAAGTGATTCGCTTGCTCGATGACGTGGAAGGAGCAGCTAGAGGAGATTTAACCGTACAAGCACAGGTCAGTGCAGACGTTCTGGGAGCGGTTGCTGATGCCTTTAACTTAACAATTCGGAATTTACGCACGATCGTCCAACAGGTAAAACAAGCAGCCAGACAGGTAAATGAAGGAGCAGCAGAAAGCGCCTCCTTCGCTCAAGGTTTATCAGAAGATGCGCTCCAACAAGCAGAAGAGCTAGCAGTGAGCTTAAACTCAGCGCAAATGATGACTGACTCCATCCAACGGGTGGCCCGCAATGCAAAAGAAGCAGAATCCGTGGCGCGATCGGCTTCGGAAACGGCTCTCAAAGGGGGAGAAGCGGTGGATAGTACCGTAGCAGGAATTCTGCAAATTCGAGAAACTGTTGCTCAAAGTACCCGTAAAGTTAAACGCCTTGCCGAATCCTCTCAGGAAATTTCTAAAATTGTCTCGGTAATTTCCACAATTGCCACCCGTACTAACAACTTAGCGCTCAATGCTTCCATTGAAGCAGCCCGTGCCGGAGAAGCAGGACAACGCTTTACTATTATTGCGGATGAAGTTCGACAGCTGGCCGATCGCTCAACTAAGTCTCTGCGAGAAATTGAGAAAATTGTACTGCAAATTCAAAGTGAAACAAGCTCAGTCATGATTGCAATGGAAGAAGGAACCCAGCAGGTGATTGAGGGAACCGATCGAGCGCAACAAGCAAAAAATGCACTAGATGATATTATTAAGGTATCTAACCACATTGACGATCTTGTCCAATCGATTACCGCCGATACCGTTGAGCAATCAGAAACAGCCGAAGCGGTTGCTCAGGTCATGCAATCGGTGGAAATGACAGCCCAAGGAACATCCCAAGAATCCCAACAGGTTTCAACAGCTTTGCAAAATTTGGTCAGTTTAGCTGGAGACCTCTTAGCTTCTGTAGAACGATTCCGCATTAGCCCAGACGATGAATACAAAAATTAGTAACAATGGCGTTAAGAACTGGGTTAGGGTTATGGGTGCAGCGCTTGTTAGCAGCACTCTTTCTGGGAGGACAAATTCTCTTGCATTTGAAACCTCATAAAATTCATCGCCGTAATACCCTTGAACAAATGGCAGTGGTCGGCCCGGATTCTCTCCTCATTGCTTTGATTACTGCCAGTTTTGTGGGGATGGTGTTTACCATTCAGGTAGCAAGAGAGTTTATTAATTTTGGCGCTGGTACCGCAGTCGGAGGGGTTCTTGCGATCGCACTAACAAGAGAGCTTGCACCAGTGTTAACGGCTGTCGTGATTGCAGGTAGAGTCGGATCAGCTTTTGCAGCAGAAATTGGCACAATGCAGGTCACAGAACAGATTGATGCTCTCTATATTCTCAAAACTGACCCCATTCAATACCTCGTCGTTCCGCGAATGCTTGCCTGCTTCACCATGCTTCCAATTTTAACGATTTTATCCCTGATTACAGGCATGGCGGGGGGACTCCTCATTTCCACAACCATCTATAATATTTCTAGTACGGTCTTTTTAGACTCAGTGAAGAACTTTCTCGGACTCTGGGATTTAGCCAGCGCTTTGATTAAGGCGGGAGTTTTTGGGATTTTAATTGCGGTGATTGGTTGTAATTGGGGATTGACCACCACAGGTGGGGCGAAAGGAGTCGGACAATCAACCACAACAGCAGTTGTAACGGCGTTGCTAGCCATCTTTATTAGTAACTTCTTATTATCTTGGCTGATGTTTCAGGGTTCTGGCAGTGCATTTCAAGGAGTTTAATGAGATCATAGAGAAAAGCACGATTGATGAGGTTTATTGCTTATGACATCCACTTCTGCTGCTTCTAGCAAGCCAACAGTCACCTTAGCTCCTGATTATCGCTTACCCTTTGCAATTTTCGCGATCGGGCTGGGCTTGATTTTCTTGGGCAATTCTCTGATTTTAGGAAGCAAACTGCTTTCTTTGATCGCAATGATCCTCGGGATTATTGTTAGTTTATTTTCCTTTTTTCTCGTTTTACAAACTGCAATTATTCGCTTGCGTTTTACAGAAACGGCTCTGGAAGTTTATCGCTCTAAAAAAATGATTCGTCAATTTCCCTATTCTGACTGGTCAAACTGGAAAATTTTCTGGCAACCTGTTCCGATTTTATTCTACTTTCGAGAAGTGAAAAGTATTCATTTTGTTCCTGTCTTATACAGTCCTAAAAAATTAAAAGAATGTCTAGAAGAATTAACCATTAATAATTAGTTATTGGTTCAGGGTTCTTCGTCCTTTGATTAACCGAGAACGAAGAACAAATAACAAACAACAAAGAACAAATTATTTATGACAATTGATCAAGAAAAAAGAAGTATCCACGATCGCGCTCTCCTTCAAGATAAGAATTCTAAAGAGTTAAATTTAGAAAAAGACATTGAACAATTAAAAACCCAAAAAACACAATTAGAACAAGAAATAAAAACCCTAGAAGCAAAAAAACAACAGCGAATTGCTGAAGAAACAACAGAGATTAAAACCGCTTTAGCAAGGATGGTTCAAGATAGTTTAACAGAACTGGAAGAAAAACGCCAAATCTTACAACAGTCTGTGGAACAATTAGAAAGACGGCGCGATCGAGCCGCCGAAGAAATGCGAACCACTTTCGCAGGAGTTTCTCAAGAATTAGCCGTGCGGTTACAAGGATTTAAAGACTATTTAGTGGGAAGTTTACAAGATTTAGCCGTTGCTGCCGAACAATTAGATTTACCCACCGATGAAACACCTGTCACCGAAAAAAATCCCCCCCTTGAAGTACCTCCTCCTCCTGAACAAAAATCTCCTTCTCCTCAGTTCGCACAACAAGAATGGGAAGAAGAATCTCGTCAAATTCGCAGTCTTCTTGACCAGTATCGCACCTTTCCCGACTATTATGGCCCCCCTTGGCAATTGCGACGAACCTTTGAACCCATTCACAGCGATCGCGTTCAAGAATGGTTTTTTACCCTTGCAGGAAGAGGTGCAATTCCTACTATGGGAAGTCGCCTACAAAACATCTTAGTTGCCTCAGCGATTATTTCTGTGCTGCGCGATCTTTATGGGGAACAATTGCGGACATTAGTGTTAGCAGACTCTCCTGAAAGATTAGGAGAATGGCGACGGGGATTGCAAGATTGTTTAGGCATCTCTCGCAGCGACTTTGGTCCGAATCGGGGCGTGGTTTTATTTGAAAGTCCTGAATCTTTAATTCAACGGGCCGATCGCATTGTGGAGAAGGAAGATTTACCTCTGATTATTATTGATCAAAGTGAGAATGAGGTTGACTTGTCTTTACTGCAATTTCCCTTGTGGGTAGCTTTTGCTAAAGATATTCAAGATTCTCCTGATTACTCTTTTTAAGATTAGTTCGTTGTTCTTTTCCCCAGACTTGGGGGGTGTGGGCGGAAAAATTTACATGGCTAGGAGAGTGTTTTCAACAACGCTTCTCCCATCTCTTGACAGCCAACAAAGGTCATTCCCTCAGACATAATATCTCCTGTGCGATAGCCTTGGTCTAAAACTTCAAAGACGGCTTGTTCCAACTGCTCAGCAGCAGTTGGTTCATCTAAGCCATAGCGTAACATCATTGCTGCACTCAAAACTTGCGCCAGAGGATTGGCTTTATCTTCCCCAGCAATATCTGGGGCAGACCCATGAACAGGTTCAAAGACTCCTGGCTTTCCTTCTCCCAGACTAGCCGAAGGTAACATCCCAATGCTTCCTGTTAACATCGCAGCAGCATCAGAAAGAATATCTCCGAATAGATTCCCTGTCACGATCGTGTCAAACTGTTTGGGAGCGCGAACCAATTGCATCGCTGCATTATCTACATATAAATGGGAGAGTTCAATGTCTGGATATGAGGAAGCAATAGCCGTGATGCGATCGCGCCACAATTGAGAGACTTCTAAAACATTGGCTTTATCCACAGAACATAATTTTTTCCCTCGTTTGTGAGCCGTTTCCAAGGCGACTTTTCCAATGCGATCGATTTCCGCATCTGTATAAGCCATTGTATTCACGCCACGCTGTTGTCCCGTCTCTGTCCTAAAAATCCCTTTGGGTTCGCCAAAATAAACCCCTCCTGTCAATTCTCGCACCACCATAATATCGACTCCTTCCACAATCTCTCGCTTCAGAGTAGAAGCGCTAACCAGTTGGGGCAGAATCTTCGCGGGTCGAAGATTGGCAAATAATCCTAAGCCAGCCCGTAATCCGAGTAACCCAGTTTCGGGACGTTGCTGACGGGGTAAATTATCCCATTTGTAGCCTCCGATCGCCGCTAGTAATACAGCATCGCTTTGGCGACAAGTCTCTAGGGTTTCTTGAGGTAATGGCTCTCCTGTTGCCTCGATCGCCGCTCCCCCAATGAGAGCTTCCATAAAGTTAAATTCAAGGTCACACTGCTTGCCCACTGTCTTTAAGACTTCCACCGTCACAGCAATAATCTCTGGGCCAATGCCATCTCCTGGCAGAAGGGTAACTTGATAGGTTTTTGTCATTTCTGTTTGCGTTTACTGCACTTTTTCCAGATTATATCGAAATGTGATCGCCCTTGTCTCCATTTTTATTAGCTTTTTTCCTTCTTTTTTCTTTCTAATTATCAGTCCAATCAGTGTTTTCTTTCCCTTCAATTTTTTCTCTTGATCCCTTCTTTTGCCTCTGTTATCATATACTTACTCTGGTTTCCGCTACGCGAGTCCCTTTAACTATGTATAATTTGTTGTTACATTTCAATATAAACACGCAATTTATCCCCCATAACCTTGATTTTATCTCTGTTCCTGAGTGTTAATTAATACATTACACAAGATTAAGCACAATATTATTTTTCCAGAGAAAAAAAACGAAACGCATTAATTTGGGAAGGAAGCTGGAGAAGGTAAAGGTCGTGAGAAAAAATTCTGTTTTAGGGGCAGTGAAGAG
>CAYXDG010000054.1:0-7966 GCA_964463655.1 uncultured Dactylococcopsis sp. | reverse complement strand
AGAACCCTGCTTACTATAATAATCAAAAGAACGGTGGGGCGATCGAGTCAAAGAAAAGGGATCGGAAAAAATCCGATCCCTCAGTCACTGTATCTTTCTTCCCTTGATTCTTATCCTCTATCTTCGTCCTGAGAAGCAACTGAGCCAACCCTGAAGAGAATGTAATCATTATCTGAGAAAACGGAGAAATGATGGCAAATGCTCAAAAAGGAGTGGTGAAATCAGAACAAGATTGCAGAATCAATAACCCAAATGAGCCATTGCTTTTTCGGTTACCATTCTCCCTCTGGGAGTGCGCTGTAAGAAGCCAATTTGTAACAAGTAAGGCTCATAAACATCTTCAATGGTCAATCGATCTTCTCCTGTTGCTGCAGCGATCGCGTCTAGCCCGACAGGACCGCCATGAAACTGATCGAGCATGGTATTTAAGATAAGGCGATCGGTGCAATCTAAGCCCATTTTATCCACTTGAAACAACAAGAGCGCTTCCTCTGCAACCGCTTGGGTAATCGCCCCCAATTGCTTCACTTGTGCATAATCGCGTACGCGCCTTAAAAGACGATTTGCAATACGAGGAGTCCCCCGCGATCGCTGTGCAATTTCAGTTGCTCCGGCCATCATCACTTCGGTTTCTAACACTTGAGCAGTGCGTAAAATAATCTCTCTCAACTCATCCAACTCATAAAACTGTAGGCGATGAATCATCCCAAAGCGATCGCGCAAAGGAGCGGTTAACGACCCCACCCGCGTTGTCGCACCGACTAAAGTAAAAGGAGAAAGAGGAATGCTGCGGGTTTTGGCGGTTTGTCCTTTCCCAACTGTAATGTCTAAGCGCCCATCTTCCATTGCAGGATATAATAACTCTTCTGTAATCCGATTCAGGCGATGAATCTCATCAATAAACAGCACATCCCCTGGATTTAAGTTCACCAGAAGCCCTGTAATATCCCTTGGACGCTCTAAAGCAGGAGCCGCGGTAATTTTACACTTAACGCCCATTTCTGTGGCTAAAATTAGGGACATGGTGGTTTTTCCTAAGCCAGGGGGCCCATAGAGTAAAAGATGATCCATTGCTTCTCCCCGTTGTTTCGCTGCGGCGATCGCGATTTCTAAGACAACCTTTAAGTCCTTTTGTCCGATATAATCAGCAAGGCGTTGAGGACGAAGAGAGTCTTCATGGCTACTGCTTTCCTCTGTCGTGCGATCGCTTTGTAATAATTCATTGCGGGGCTTTTTCTCACGGGTTGTTTGCGCTTTTGGGCTACTTGTCTGTGAGGAACGTTTAATCGCCATAATATCGAACAATTTAAGGAAGAACTGTAATGGTTTTAGCTAAGCGCATTTTACCTTGTCTTGATGTTAACGCTGGTCGGGTGGTGAAAGGAGTTAATTTTGTGAATCTTCGCGATGCGGGTGACCCAGTAGAATTAGCGCAGAGATATGATGCTGCGGGGGCGGATGAATTAGTCTTTTTAGATATTACCGCCACTCACGAAGACCGAGATATTATGCTTGATGTTGTTCAGCGTAGTGCAGAGCAAGTGTTTATTCCCCTCACTGTTGGGGGTGGGATTCAAACCTTAGAACATATTAAAAATTTGTTACGAGCAGGGGCGGATAAAGTTAGCATTAATTCAGGCGCGGTCAGAAATCCAGACTTGATTAATCAAGCCAGCGATCGTGTGGGGAAACAATCCATTGTCGTCGCCATTGATGCTCGCAGACGAGATGATCCCGACAATCCAGGCTGGGATGTTTATGTGCGTGGAGGACGGGAAAACACAGGCTTAGACGCGATCTCTTGGGCCCAAGCAGTGGCTAAACGCGGCGCTGGAGAACTTTTAATCACCAGTATGGATGCAGATGGGACACAAGCAGGCTATGATCTAGAACTAACCCGTCGCATCAGTGAAGCAGTGACAATCCCTGTGGTTGCTTCGGGAGGGGCTGGAAGCCTCCATCATATCTGCGAAGCCTTCACCGAAGGAAAAGCCGAGGCAGCACTTCTAGCATCCTTACTCCATTATGGACAACTCACAGTGAGTGAAATTAAGGATTATCTGCGACAACAAGGGGTTTCTGTTCGCATGACTTAATATTTCTAAAAAGAATGTTACATATTTTAGAACAAATAACACTTTATAGATTAAGATAGGAAGAAATTGTTAAATTTTATTAAAGATGTTATTAGTAATTCTCATATTCGACGCGGCTCTTGTCGCTTGGTCACTACACCTGATGCAGTCAGCGGTTCAAGATCAAGAATTTTCTCTAATGCTTGCTGGGACATTGGTGGCTCTGGCCGCAGCAGCCCTGATGGTTTCGTCTTTGATGATGGGCAGTTGTCTCGGTTACATTGATTAATCAGGATTGTTTCCTAATCACCTTGACAAAATTAATCTTTTTAAGAGATGATGAAAGACGCGCTTGGGGCTATAGCTCAGTTGGTAGAGCACCTCAATGGCATTGAGGGGGCCAGCGGTTCGAGTCCGCTTAGCTCCATTACCCAAAGCCTCTTTTAGTAAGGTTCTTAGTCCTTAAAGACATTGGTATTGTATTTCTAAGTGGTGTGGCAGCTACAAGTGCTACCATATTTTTACAAAAAAGACCTAGATCAATTGTTAAACCAATGATTCTTTCTTTCAAGACGGAACTGAATTTAAATGATAAACAAAAAACTCTTTGTGCTAAACACGCAGGGGTAGCTCGTCATGCTTATAACTGGGGTTTATCGTTAACTAAATTTATCCTAGACTATAACCAAGCTAATCCTGAAGATAAGCTAAAGTTTCCCTCGGCGATAGAGCTTCACAAGCTATTGGTTGCGTTATGTAAACCCCAAAATCTTTGGTATTATGAGGTTTCTAAATGCGCTCCCCAGTTCGCTTTAAGACATCTTAGAGAAGCGTGGAATCGTTGTTTTAAGAAAGTCTCTAAACCACTGAGAGAATTGGGACTGTTGTAAAACGGTAGTCCTGTAGAAGTAGTGATAAGATTCCTACTGAGCAATACTAAGCAGGTAAACAGAATTAATTACACATTGCCAAGTCGTGAAACCATTGTCTAGAAACCGTTGTACAGTCCTAGGATGTGTAAACAATTTCCTGTAGGTGCTTAGTGTGCTTTATAACCGTTTGAAAGGTTTGGGTATTGTCCCCATCAAGTTTGGGCGACAATCCTATGTGACAGAGTAAGAATTGGCATTGCTTGACCAGTTGCATAAATATATCCAAGCTGGGGGCTACATTACAGGCTTTATCAGAGATAATCAATCTGGTAATCCAACCGTGTCGAGAGAATCAGAGCAAGAACTTGAACGCAATGGCAACAAAGCAACAGCAACTTCAAGGAGAAATGGCAACAACTTAGCAACACAACCGCAAATTATTGAATCGGACGTGGTGTTGGAGAAGGTGATTGAAGCGACCGTTAGTAGTACCGTGAAAGCGATTAGCGCCAGTAACAAGGATGCTCTAGAAGATTTAGAAACCTTGCAACGTATTGCAGACAAAGGCTGGCTCATCCCAACTAAAAGGTTAGCAGAAATCATCGATCGCGCTCCCTCTACCCTCGCAAGAAAGCCAGAGGTCAACTATTGTGGATTTCGTTTAATTCGCGCTCAACAGGAAGGGAATCAGAGTTTGTGGCGAGTGAAGAATCCTCAATAGGGGTCTGCTTTAGCTTCTAAGTTCCTTTGAGGTAAGGTCGCATTACTCTAATCAAAAGCAGATTAAATCCTTCGCTTCTGTGGATGAAACACTTACTAAGACTCTCGCTTTAAGGTTACTTCCATATTTTTGAGAAGAACATCGTCTGGCTGAGATGATAGCCACCAAATTAAGGTAAAACCAAAAACAAATGTTAGCCAGACAATAGCAAAAGCTAAGATAAACTTTATTGAGCGATGAATCCCAAATGAAAGAGTAGATGTTGCCGGATGTTATGGATTATATCGAACCTTTACTGATGAAGCACGTTCTAGTTTATTGAGAATATCTTGATGTGCTTGTCTGCCGCTACTCCCCGCATATCCAAATGCCAATCGAGAATTAGTGTATCTTCGACCCTTGACAGAATAATGGTACTCAACTTTTACCTCATAACTTGTGCCATCGCTATCTGAATTCTCGCGAAGAGACAGATTAGTAATTGTACCTGTGACAGATGGCCAATTAGATGCTTCGACGGATCGCTTGGCAGCGTCGATACCATACCAAAGCATACCCAGTCCAACAGCGTAAAAGATGCTGATAAATGGAATAAACAAGAACCTACCCATAAACAATTTACCTGAACACAGCCTAACTATTACTTGTACAGTAACTGCGGTTTGAACCTCCCCTGCCTTAATGCGAGGGGATTCCCATTTAGACTTTTATCTAGATTTAACTGCAAGAGTTAAATCCCCGACAGATCGCCATCACTGGGCAGTTTATTCACGGGCGCACCGACCGCAAAAAGTTTCTCTTTTGTTTGGTTTTAGCAGCAATTTAAGCTAGCTGTTTCAAGTTATAACACAGAACGCCCTAAAGGACGGGGTTTTAAACCCGTGATTTTTTGATAATGCTCAAGATTCCAACATCTCTTATTTTAATTCTCTCAGATAGACGTTGAGAGCCAGTGTAATGTTTTGAATATATGATTGTGCAACGTTGCACACTTTCGGGTTTAAGATTACCTTGTTCGATCGCTATGTGGTTTGGTAAGATTACGCTTAGGGTCAGCCAATTTGGTTAATTTAAAGGGGCGCGATCGAATCTTCGATTCGCTGACGCTTCGCGTCAATCGCGCCGAGGAGAATGCTCTAAACCCCAGCCAATTTTTTGAGGAACTTTTGGGTTTAAACTCTTCTAATAGTTATAATCTCGTTTTTGAGGAGGAAATTGTTGAGGACTTGATTTATAGTGAAACCTAATTACAGCAAGAGTTTAAAATTCTTGGAGATGTCTATTGACCCTCCCCTACTTCTGGAACGGCTGTCCCCACCATTTCCAACATTGTTTATTGAACGGTGAACGCCATTTGTAGATTAACTCTGATTCTATCTTCTGGCGCGATCGTGTGTCTTCTGTCGTGTCGTATCAAAACGCAGCACAAACCTTAACCTCTAAATTGCAGAAGTAATGAATACAATTCCCATCCCCATTATTCCACAACCTATCAATCGGTTAAGGGGAAGACTGGGTGTGGTGAGTTGAGAAAGAAGCGTTTGCGCGAGTTTATAACTACTTAAAGCGATGATTAGTTGAATGAGACTAAACCCTGCTAAATAAGCAATTAAAGGAGTCATTTCTGCGCCAACAATTGCTTCTCCATAAGCGTAACCATGAAAAATTCCTGCGATCGCGCTTCCGAAAAGAATTACCATTGTGTAAGGGAAAGACTCTTCTTCCTCATCAAGACTAGCAACCGTTATTAAAATTCCCACTGTTAAAACTGACGCACTGACTACCACTTCCAACAAAGGAAGATTCATTTCTTGTAAATGAACGCCTGTTCCTAACATTGTCGCAGCGATAAATCCCACTGGAATCAGCCAACCTTGTTTAGTTTTAGCCGCAATTAAACCGCTTCCAATGACAAAAGCAAGATGATCAAAACCAATAACAGGATGAGCTAAACCCGACAAAAATCCTTGCCATAAATTGCTCGGAGTTTCCCCCCCGTGAGCATGATGAGCGGTTGCGGGTTGAGCAAAAGTGAGTAAGACTAAAACTGTGAAAAGACCAAAGGTTAATCGTTTCCAAGATTGATCATCTCGTTTTATTAGTTTTTTCATTGCATTTCCTCCTTTAACCGTTGTTGCATAATTTCCTTCGCCATTTCATATTCGCTTTCTACAGGGTACAAGAAATGATAGTAAGATGCAATGTAAAAATCACATCTGTGGTTTGGGTAGCGTTCGGCAACCGCTAAAAATCCGTAACGGGCATCACGAAGCTGGGTAAACCAACTGCCGTGGTAAGTGTCGAACAGAAACAACGAGATGTTTGAACTTAAGTCTTACTTACCAAGGAAAATCGCCCTGAATTAAGCGCACAGAACGAGTCTCCAGTTGCAAATCATCCAGGGAGAAATCTTCTCCCTGCACCATCTTCTCCAAAAACGGTATAAACCATTCCACTCTTTCTTTGAAATAGGAGTTGAAACCGATTTTGAGGTAGGAGAGAGCATAAGCAGCAGTGGTTGGTACACATCCATCATAGTCGCCACCAACACGAAAAGGATAATCCAGGTTAGTCGGACTGAAAACAAATCCCTCTGCCTTTTCGTAAAGTAAAACAATAAAGTTAATTTTGTGCTCTAATGCCTGAGTATGCCATGTCGGGTCTGAATTTTTACTCATAAGCTGGGGACTTAGTTACAAGGCTTTGTCAAGATTTAATGAAAAAATTTAACTGGCTCTGGTCGCTCTAAACGTAGAATCATCCCCAAGATGAAACTTGAGAAATCCTTCCACTTCATCATTACCCTCTAATTGAAGCCCTAATTGAAGCCAACCGCTGCCCATAGCTTCATCCATTTCAGCATTACCTTCCCAAGTAAAAGTAAACCGTTGTTGACCATTGACTTGCTCCAGATACCCGTCCAGAGAACCATACACTAAGCCAAATTGGAATGTCCCTAAATTATTGGTTTGAATTTCAATATAGGCTTGCGTTTCCATGTTGAAATAATCTTCATCCCATTCTGACATTTCATAAATGTGCCAAGTGCCAACAAATGGATGATTAGCTTGAGTTGTATCTAATGGATGAACACTCATAATGATTAAGTTAAAGTCCTTTTCTTCTCAGTTTACGCTCAGAGGACTATCTCTGGAAAGAAAACCCGTTGAGTATGAACGTTCACCCTTATCATCCTCCTGAGACAGCAGAAAAGTTACACCATATTCACTAAATAGGGAGAGGAAATCAGCGCATTCTTGTCCAAAATACCAAACCAACCGAGCGCAAAAAGATTGAGAATCACCAACTAAGCAAACGGTATCACAACTCTTCTAGCAAGCGCCTAAAAAGCGAATCGAAAGGCGAATCGGAGGGTTCTGCAAGTCGCGTGTAAACACTCATAGACACTGATTTGTCCCAATCATTACTTAGAATAACTTGCACTTTTCCATCTTTTGGTCGAAAAACCATCCCTCCGCCAGTAGTGCTAGAAACGCTATTATCACCATCTATGTCCTTCAACAGGAAAGGATAGTGTTCTCTATCTTCATACTCCTCACCAATAGCCATTGCACTTTCCAAGGATATATCTGGAGTGAAACTAATCCAAACTGGCTGCTCAGTTTCAATTTCATATTGCTTAGCCATACCAGGCTCTAGTATCACATCCTCGATCTTCTCTTCGTCAGTGCTTGTTGGGGCTGGAACTGACATGACACCGGACGTTGCTTCTTCTACAGAAGGCGGAGGTCTCTTTGGTAAGTTAGGTTCAGGTGGAACTGAGGGTTCAGATACTGATTCTGAACAGTTGGCATCATATTTTGCTAAGTTTCCCAGTTCGCTACAGTCAAACGAGTTGGCTACTTTTGCCCCTACACCTATTGAGGCAATCACCAAAGAAATTGTAGCAACTGGCAGCTTGTATAGTTGCTTCATGAAACTTTTAAACTCCCTACAAATAGTTAAATAACTTTACTGATTGTTTCAAAAATTATGATTAACCGCTGATCGTCGATCGATGGGAGTCAAAAATGTTGGGTTTTGTTACCTTCACCCAACCTATCATACTAAATATAAACTAATTAGAGCGCGATCGCGAGAACGAGGATCACTCCCACACCAAACCAGCCCAAAAAATATTAGACAACAGTTAATCCTCATCCACAACTCAACCAAAATTGGGGTCATAACGCACTGGTTTTCCTTAGCGAAAAGGAGAACAAACAATGTGGACAGAAATTGCTAACCAAATTAGCCAAGCAACGGGAAAGTCCTTTGAAATTCAAGACCGTCGCTCC
>CAYXDG010000053.1:10446-25093 GCA_964463655.1 uncultured Dactylococcopsis sp. | reverse complement strand
GAGTGTACCAAGAGGTAGCGAAGGTGGTTCCAGTGAGCCATCCCCCGATCGCCATGTAAGCGCAGGGAAAGAGCAGTAAACCAGACCATCCGATGAAGACAAATCTGTCTCTTTTAAGCCAGTCATCTACGAGGTCAAAGATTCCTCGCTGTTGTTGAGTGCGTCCGACTGCAATTGTCATTGCTAATACTCCAGTTGTGTGTGTCTATTTGAAGGTTTGCTTATGTTATGATTGCTATCTTGCTTAATCAGCAAATATTGAACCAAGATATCAGAAAAGTTAACTTTTCTTTACTTAGCCTATCATAATATAACTTTTCTTTACTTTCCACTCTTCTTTAAAGAATTTTTGAGTTTTGTGAAGTAAATGAGACCTGAGACAGAGGGGACGCAGAAAAATGTCAGACTATTAATCAAGAGCAAATCAGAAGACGACAGAAATTATGGCTAAGCGTGGGATTGGTGCATTTATGGGTGGTGTGGCTCTGGGGAGCGCAGTGGGAACAGTCATCGGGCTATTGATTGCTCCTCGTTCAGGACGTGAAACCAGAAAGACGCTGAAAAAATCCGCTCAAGCGTTACCAGAAATCGCAGAAGATGTTTCCAGTAGCGTTCAACTACAAGCAAATCGTCTCTCAGAAACCACATTAAACAATTGGGATGAAACCTTAGATCGCCTCAGAAGCGCGATCGCTGCTGGGGTCGAAGCTAGCAAACTACAGACAGAATCAGATTCCTCCACTCAAAATAATCGCACTCCCTCCTAAAGGGCGATCGCGCCTAGAAATTAATTGAAAAGGGTTGCCCAATCTAAAAAACCGTGTTATTGTTAATGAGGTTGTTGATTTAATAACCGTTTAGGGAGAAAGGAGGTGATGCCCATGATTGAAAGTAGTAAAACCATGGGTCACCTGATTGGAAAAGGCCGGCTGTGTGCCGGGGCTGTTCTCTAATAGTCAGTTAACACCTCATTCGTGAGGATTCACTAACTGTACGAGTTCCTCTCGGCAGTCAGGTTTCAATCAGATGTGACCCGCTACACCGCTCTTACTTCGAGTGTTAACTCACTTGATAGGTAAGAGCGGATAGTTTTTTTAAAGTTTGTTATTGGTTCTTCGGGATACAAGATCGTAGGGTGAGCATTGCCCACCCTCTCCGTTGGTAAACTTTTTCAATCTAGAGGAGACGGTTGCGGTGCGCGGTTACGCACCGCGAGCAAACGTCCTCATGTATATCAGCTTATTTAATGCTGGTGAGTGTTTTTTGCTCCTCAGAAACTTCTGCGGTTTCGGCTTCAGAAGGGGGAACAATTTGCCAGAATTTCGGAAGATAGGTTTCCCAATTGTATAAAATTTTATGGGCTTTTTGGCTTCCAGTCCGTTGAACGTGGGCTTCAATTAACGCTTTCAATTGGGCTTCTCCCGCCTTGCTGACAATACGCTGATAAGCAACGATTTCAGTGTTCACTTTGGCGGGGAAATTGTCTTCTTCATCGAGGAAATAGGCGATACCGCCAGTCATTCCCGCACCGACGTTGCGCCCCGTTTTTCCGAGGACAACCACTACACCGCCAGTCATATATTCGCAGCAGTGGTCGCCAGCACCCATGATAACTGCATATCCGAAGGAGTTTCGCACCGCAAAACGTTCCCCTGCTTGACCGTTAGCGAAAAGATAACCGCCAGTTGCGCCATACAAGCAGGTATTGCCAATAATGGCATTGTTGGCTGGGTCATAATCCGCTTCTTCAGGAGGGATGATAACGATTTCACCGCCATTCATCCCTTTACCCACATAGTCATTGGCTTCGCCAGTGAGTTTCAGGTTCATTCCCTCTAGGTTAAACGCCCCAAAACTTTGTCCAGCAGACCCCTCGAAGTGCAGGTTGATTTCTCCTTGGAAACCAGTGTCGCCATACTGTTTAGCAATTTTTCCTGCGATTCTTGCGCCCACAGCGCGATCGGTGTTGACAATTTTCAGAGATTTCGTCACCTGACCCTGATTCTGAATCGCTTGGGTAATTTCAGCATCATTGAGCAATTCATCATCTAAAACAGGACCGTTGCTGTGGACTGCTTCATGTTGCAGCCAACTGCGATCTTCTCGCACGTCGGGAAGATTGATCAGACAATCTAAGTTCAGAGATTGGGTTTTGGTGATGTTCAGGTGATCCCGATGTTTGAGGAGGTCAGACCGTCCAATCACATCCTCAAGGCGACGATAACCCAATCGCGCTAATAACATCCGCACTTCTTGGGCGACAAAGTAGAAGAAGTTCACCACATGACCAGGCGTGCCAGTAAACCGTTTACGGAGTTTTTCTTGTTGGGTGGCAACGCCAACAGGACAGTTATTTGTATGGCAGATTCGCGCCATAATACAGCCTTCTGCAATCATGGAGACAGACCCGAAGCCGTATTCTTCAGCACCCATCAACGCAGCCATCAGGACATCCCAGCCTGTTTTAATCCCACCATCAGCCCGAAGCAGAACCCGATCGCGCAGTTGATTTTCTAACAAGATCTGATGCACTTCTGTCAGCCCGAGTTCCCAGGGGGTTCCTGCGTGTTTAATCGAAGACAGAGGGGAAGCACCCGTTCCGCCATCATGACCTGAAATTTGAATCACATCTGCGTTAGCTTTTGCCACACCTGCTGCGATCGTACCGATACCAATCTCAGCAACTAATTTTACAGAAACTTTTGCTGGGGGATTGATTTGGTGCAGGTCAAAAATTAACTGGGATAAGTCCTCGATCGAATAAATATCATGATGGGGAGGGGGAGAAATCAGAGGAACCCCAGGTTTTGATCGCCGTAACATAGCAATATATGGGCTGACTTTTTTACCAGGAAGTTGTCCCCCCTCCCCTGGTTTTGCCCCTTGTGCCACCTTAATTTCAAGTTGCTGACCACTCATTAAGTATTCAGGAGTCACGCCAAAGCGTCCTGAAGCCACCTGTTTGGTTGCAGAACTTGCCGTGTCCCCGTTTTGTAAGCCTTTCAGGTGGGGGAAGGTTTCAGAATGTCCCTCTGCATCCGCATCATGGACAATTTCATAACGGATGGGGTCTTCTCCCCCTTCTCCAGAGTTGGATTTTCCGCCAATGCGGTTCATAGCAACAGCGAGGGTTTCGTGAGCTTCCCGTGATAGTGATCCCAGAGACATTGCTCCTGTGCAGAAGCGTTTAACAATGTCTTCGACAGGTTCAACTTCTTCTAAAGGGATAGAAGAAGAATCGCTATTAAAGTCTAATAAGTCGCGCAGAGCAGTCGCAGGACGTTCTTCTAGGTGCTTGGTATAAACTTCGTAGTGGTCGTAATCTTTCCCTGCAACCGCTTCATGTAAGGCTTTTGCCATCTCAGGGCTATTCATGTGATATTCCCCGCGAGGACGATAGTTAATGAAGCCAAAGTTCTCCAGTTTCTTCCCTTGTAACTGAGGGAAGGCGCGATTGTGGAAATTAATCACTTCTTGGGCAAGTTCTGATAAGTTTAACCCACCAACGCGAGAAGTTGTTCCGACAAATGCAAGATCAATGACTTCTTTTCCTATGCCAATGGCTTCAAAAATCTGTGCGCCATTGTAACTGGATAACAGAGAAATTCCCATTTTAGAGAGAATCTTCAGCAACCCTAACTCAACGGCATAGCGATAATTTTCCTGGGCTTCTGTGCAAGAAATTTTCTCAAGACGACCATTTTCCATCATCTTTTGGGTCTTGCTATCTGCCCACCATTGACGGATACTTTCTAGAGTGAGATAAGGACAGACCGCAGATGCACCATAGCCGATTAAACAAGCAAAATGATGGGTACTCCAACATTGAGCCGTATCAGCCACAATCGAGGCTTTCATTCGCAATCCTGCTTGAATCAGATGATGGTGGACAGTTCCTACTGCTAATAGTGGGGGAATGTAGCTGTATTCCTCGTTAAGGCCAGACTCAGCGCGGTCAGAAAGCACTAAAATTTTACTTCCTGCTTTGACTGCTTCATCTGCTTCTCTTTGCAAGCGTTGCAGGGCGTTTTCTAAGCCTTGAGGCCCTTCTGCAACGGAAAACAGAGTAGAAAGGGTTTTGGTGGCAAATCCCGACTGATGGATTGCATTCAACTCCTCTGTATTGAGAACAGGGGTTTGCAGTTTCAGCATTCTCGCGTGTTCTGGGGTGGCTTGCAGGAGATTCCCTTTTTCCCCTAAACAAATTTGCAAGGACATCACCAGTTTTTCCCGCAACGGGTCGATCGCAGGATTGGTGACTTGGGCAAAGCGTTGCTTAAAATAATCAAACAGTAACCTCGGTTTATCCGATAACACCGCCAACGGAATGTCATCCCCCATGCAGAATGTCGCTTCTTTCCCTTGCGTCGCCATTGGCTGAATAATCATCTCCACATCTTCGGCAGTGTAGCCAAAAGCAGACTGTTTCTGTAAGACTTCTTGATTGTCCATCTGTGGCGCATCAGGGAACATTGCCAGATCAAGGGTTTTCCGTTCTTGACGCAACCATTGCCCGTAGGGCGCTTCTCTGGCTACTTTTTCTTTAATTTGCCAATTTTTGAGGATTTGCTTCCCTTCTAGGTCAACCGCTAGCATTTCTCCAGGACCGAGGCGACCTTTTTCGACTATCTCCGCTTCAGGGATAGGTAACACCCCTGCTTCCGAACCCACAATCACATAATCATCTTTCGTGATACAGTAACGAGCAGGACGTAACCCGTTGCGGTCTAAGTTCGCGCCAACGGTTTTCCCATCACTAAAGACAATTAAGGCCGGACCATCCCAAGGTTCTTGAATGCCACGATGATATTCATAAAAGTCTATCACTTCTGGGCGATCGGCTAATTCTGGCTGATTTTGATACGCTTCGGGAATCAGCATCATCAGCGCTGCCATTGGGCTGCGTCCCGCTTGCACTAAAAGCTCCATCACGTTATCTAAGTTAGCCGAGTCGCTCTTATTCTGACTGACCAAGGGTAACTGTGCAATCTCTTCTTTGGTTAAGTGAGGGGCTTTTAAGTCAGAAATTCGCGCTGACATCCAGTTAATATTGCCGAGAAGGGTATTAATTTCCCCATTATGCCCTAATAACCGCATGGGTTGGGCAAGCCTCCATTTGGGCATAGTATTCGTGCTGAAGCGACGGTGATAGATGGCGAAGGGACTGATAAAGTCTGGGTTTTGTAAATCGAGATAAAATTCTCCTAGAACCACCGATCGCACCATGCCTTTATAAACAATGGTACGGTTGGAAAAAGAACAGATATAGAAATCATCAGGGCTATCTAAGCCAGTCGTTGTGGTGACTTCTTGTTTGATTTGAGAACTGGTAATGTAGAGGGTTTTTTCTAAATCATCTCCTTGCTGGGTGGGAGAAGCGAATAATACTTGTTCAATGCGAGGGCGGTTTGTTCTGGCTTGTTCCCCCAAAACTTCGGGTTTCACTGGCACCGATCGCCACCCTACCACATAAAGACAGTGTTCCTTCAGGACTTTTTCTGCACAAGCGCGAACTTGGGCTGCTTTTTCCTCGTCTAAAGGCATAAAGAGCATTCCCACGCCAAAGTGTTCACGGGAGGGAACAAACAGATTATTTTCTGTTAGCCAATTTTGGAACAATTGCCAGGGAATCGCACTCATAATTCCAGCGCCATCTCCAGAATCGCGATCGGCACTACACGCACCACGATGTTCTAAACAACCAAGGGCGCTCACGGCTTGTGCGATTAACTCATGGCTGGCCTGATTATTCTTGGAAGCGATAAAGCCAACGCCACAAGCGTCTCTTTCTTCCACTAGCCACGGTTGTCCTTGAATGGGACTAACATGATGAGAAGATTGTTTTTGTTGCATACTATTGTCATTCATACTTCTATCTTAATACTATTTTCATTAGTGCAGAGAGCTTGACTAAGAACTGTTTCCTAGTTTACGCTTCCGACAATTGATCCATTGAGGATTCCTGAGGGAGGGATTCAGCTTTTGTCTCTTGTTGATGGCGACTCCCTGACCCAATTTATAAAACAAAGAGACTTTTCACTTGCCCAAACCTAGAATATTTGGTTGGGTTAATTCTGTATCAGGGGTTTCTCTATCTTAAACAGTGGATCAAAAAATATTCAACTTGACAATTTTCTAAAAATATGAGATGATAATTGGTTAGGCTTTGTAAAAAAGTACACCGTGCGGAACTGGCGGAATTGGCAGACGCGCTAGATTCAGGTTCTAGTGTTCGTAAGAACTTCCGGGTTCAAGTCCCGGGTTCCGCATTAAATAATTAATAATTAGGGCTTGCTGAATTAAGCTAAAGCGGTTACTATATGAGCTTTTCAACCGTTAATGAGCCGAAATTGTGCAAAGAAATAATAAGGAGCGAAAACGATCGCGCAACTACCGAATTTCTAGCAAGAAATTAACCAGTTGTGGAAAGATAATAATTAAAACTAACACCAAAATTTGAATAATAATAAAGGGAATCACACCGCGATAGATGTCTTCATTAAAAATAGGATAATTCCAATTAAATTCGCGATCGCGCGTCCTTTGCGTCCAAAGTTTTTATAAATAATATCCACTCTCACATGAGCGTCTTTTTGTAAGGTATAAGCAGCACCTAGCAGAAAAACCAGATCAAAAATGTACCATTGAATTTCAATTAACGCATTGGAAGTTAGGGGTTGACCGATCGATTTCCCCACATAGCGCCCAACCACATTCCAACCGCCAACCGCAACCATGAGGATAACCAGCCAGTAAGCCAGTTTACCAATCCATTGATGAATAGTATTAATAATTGCTGTAATTCGCAGTAATTTTTCCACAATTTGTTATTGATCATTGGTTTAATGTTCCCCCCTTATCAAGGGAGCTAATGATAGGTATTAAAACGAAACTTGTGCTGTTGCTTGAATCAGCCAAGGATGCGCCCACCAAAGCCCATAAGTAAACAGTGCTACACCCAGATAAGCAGGGCGGAGAAACTCTTGCCATTTGAGGGTTTGGCGACCTTGCACAATCGCCAGAAAGGGGATGACAGAGGTACGAGCTTTGGCTGCGATAAAGGCTTTTCCATAACGGCTTTCTAAGCGTCGATCGCCGTGCCAAACTGCAAATAAGTGATGCGCTACTAGCCCTAAAGATGTGAGCAAAGTAAAAGATGTTCCTAGCCACAGGGTATGGGCAATACACCAAATCACTTGTCCTACCATTTGCGGGTGACGGGTAATGCGAATAATCCCTGTTTCATAGAGGTGTACCTGTGGCTTCTCGATCGCTGCTATCTCTAATAAATTAAAGGTTGCGGGATAGAGAAATAAGAAAGAAATCGCAGACAACAGCCACACAAGGGAGAAAACCCCAGGTTGACCTTGTACTTGCCACAACTGCAACCCATCATAGCGATGATTAAAAAAGTAAACAATTAAAATCACAGCAAGGGGGAGACTGACCAAGGCAAAGCCAACGCGATATAACCGTGCGCCGATAATTTTCTCTCCCCAAGGGCGTAACGCTGCTAACCCACTATGGGCGATCGCGAATCCAAGCAATAGCCCTAACATTACCCAATGACTTGCTGTTAACCAGTTTTCTTGGTTCATTGTTGTTTGTTATTTGTTATTTGTTCTTTGTTCTTTGGGATAAGCTCATGTGCATTAAATTGGGATGATTCAGCGACCAAGATGGTCGCACTGCAATGGTTTTGTAATTCCTGATGTTTTGATTTAAAGGCGTAACAGCTGACAACTTTTGGTAGTTAACACGCGAACCATGTAGGGGGAGCAGCGCGAGAAGCATCCTGAACTAATAACAAATTATTCATTATTCATTATTAATTGCCTTATCGTCCCATTCCCACATAGCGGAAGCCAATCTTTTCTAGGGCTGCGCGATCGAGGAAATTACGTCCATCAATGATCATCGGGCTATTCATCAAACCTGCCATTTTCTCAAAATCCAAGGAGAGAAACTGTTTCCAATCAGTCACTAACACCAAAGCATCACAATTGTCAGCAAGTCGCTCTGCATCTGTTTCCACAATCACATCAGATAACCCATCTCGAATCCCAGATTGAGAGACGATCGGGTCATAGGCTTTGACTTTTGCTCCTAATCGCGATAGCTCTTGAATAATGTTCAGCGCTGGCGCATCGCGCATATCGTCAGTATTGGGTTTAAATGTGAGTCCGAGTAAGCCAATTACCTTTCCTTTCAGGATTTTTAGTTCTTTTTGCAATTTTTCCACCACCAGCAAGCGCTGACGTTTATTAACGCTGATGGTGGATTTTAAGAGTTGTGCTTCATAATTATAATCATCGGCGGTGTGGACAAGAGCCGAAACATCTTTGGGGAAACAAGACCCTCCCCAGCCGATTCCCGCTTGTAAGAACTTGTGTCCGATGCGAGAATCCAGACCGATGCCTTTTGCGACCTGTGTCACATCAGCACCCACGCGATCGCAGATATTTGCCACTTCGTTGATAAAACTGATTTTAGTGGCTAAGAAAGCATTGGCAGCATATTTAATCATTTCTGCCGAACTTAAATCCGTGACCACCACAGAAACAGGAGGAAGAGAGTGATCTTCTGCAAACTCGCGGTTGACAATGGGCTTGTATAATTCTTGCATCATCGTGATCGCTTTTTCGCTATTTCCCCCTAAAACAATGCGATCGGGGTTAAAGGTATCATACACCGCAGACCCTTCCCGTAAAAACTCAGGATTGCTAACCACATCAAACTGTGCTTTGATTGCTTCAAGTTGGCTAACGCCTCCCCCACCACTGGTCACTAACTCCTTCTGACGTTCTGCAACCCCATCGAGGACAATCATCCGCACCCAGTCCCCAGACCCAATCGGAACCGTCGATTTATTCACAATCACCTTATAACCGCCATTGAGACAATTTCCAATTCCCTTCGCCACCGCTTCGACATAGCGGGTATCGCTTTCACCTGTGGGGAGAGCGGGTGTTCCCACCGCGATAAATAAAATCTCTCCGTGATTGACTCCTTTGCCTAAATCTGTTGTAAACTCTAAACGACCTGCTTGGGTGGAAGCCTGCATTAATTCTGATAATTGCGGTTCATAAATGGGAGGCTGTCCACTTTGCATCAACTTCACTTTTTCTTCATTGTTATCGACACAAATAACATCATGTCCAGCGTAAGATAAGCAAACCCCTGTAACTAAGCCGACGTAACCTGTTCCAATGACACAAACACGCATAATAATAAGTCCTTAACTAATTTTATAATGTTCCCATTTACTGCTTTTGAGTGACAGATTGATAATTAACGCCATAGCGATCGCGAAAATCCTTAATCAATAATTCTAAGCCTTCTTGTAATGGAACGCGAGGTTCCCAGCCTAAAATTGTTCTCGCTTTGGTAATATCGGGTTGACGCTTTCTGGGGTCATCTTGAGGAAGCGGTTTAAACCCTATTTCTGCCTTAGGATTAATCATTTCCTGAATGATCTGCGCCAGTTCTAGAATCGTATATTCTCCTGGGTTTCCTAAGTTGACGGGTCCAATATAGTCGCCATTCATTAAGCGAATTAAGCCATCAACCAAGTCAGAAACATAACAGAAGCTACGGGTTTGTGAACCATCTCCATACACTGTAATCGGTTCATTGCGTAACACCTGAGCGACAAAATTGCTCACCACGCGACCATCATTTTCTAACATTCGGGGGCCATAAGTATTATGACAACATAAGCCATAAGTTCCCCCAATAAAGTTCTCATATTCAGGAACTGAAAAATCATAGACATCATCATTAATTTCAAATTCCTCAATCTGTTTCACCATTCCCCAAGCCAAATTTCCCGTTGTTTTTGCTGATAAGATTTGTTTGGCGTTGGCGAAATCAAGGATTGAATGATTCTCTAATCCTTCTACAGTCAATTGATAGGAAGTTACACCATTGGTTTCAACTTCACAGACACTGCCAATGATTCTGAACTTCGCCAAAATGAGAACCAGTTTCTCGATAATTGTCTGACTGGAACTTTTAAGGATTAGCTTTGAATGATCGTTTTCCTCTGTTTTCAAAACCCCTTGTAAGAAAGAAATGAGTTGTTCTGACGGAAGTTGTAAAATCCAATTAGGGATATCGCGCAGCCCCAAAGTATTCACAACTAAATCAACAATAATTTTTGAGCGAATACACACTTCCTGATTTTTGATTTCTAAGTCTAGCCCAAATAAATCTTTGCTGATTTGGATGAGCTTTTCTAGAAACTGAGTATGGGAATGAAAGACGAGTTGCTGATTACTCTTAGGGTTAGTTTCTAAGCAAAGTCCTAAAAACCATAAGAAGCGATGGGTATCTTCTAACTTATTATTAATCCCTGTTTCGGAATCAGCAGAAATGATTCTATCTTTTTTTGAAAATGGTAACTCTAGATAATTCCAGAGGTCTAAAGGCAGTTTATTTTCCGTTTCGTATGTTTGAATTTTATCAGACAACTGATGCGGTGCGATTCCTTTGTCTAACAAATATTGTCGAATCTGATTAGGAAACTGTTCTAAGTAAGAAATAACTTGCTCACTGATAACACTAATTTTAGACTTTTCTGTCAGTTTATCACTGAGATAAAAAGGTTTTAAGGGTTGTTCTAAGAAAGGAATTAAATGCGGAACAGCGACCCGATCTCCCACCTGTAAATCTTTCCCAAAGACTGCTTTTGGATTGCCATTTTCATCCTGTGTAAACAGACTATGGTCTTCAGTGATTTTAACCTGTTTTCCCCAAGTTGTTGTAATTTTATAGCCTTTTTTGCTAACTTTATGTTTCCAAATTGCAGAAATCGGCTGAATCACTATGTTAGAATTATGGTCGAAACAGGGAACAGAAACATCAGAAATGTCTTGGTAAACGCGATCGTAGCATTCAGCAAAGGTTTCGTAATAGAGTTGATTTCCTTTGTAATAAATAACTTTTTGATCCCCTGTTAGACTATTAAAAATTCGGGCGACTCGAATATCAACTCCATTGTCGCGATGATAGTCAAACGCTAAAGTCTCCGCAACACGCTTCCCTTCATCGTAGCATGACCGCACCCCAGTACAACTGACGTTTCCGCGATATTCTTCAGGTTGGGGATGCACTTCGGGATCGCCATAGACTTCTGAAGTGGAAGCTAGGAGAAACCGCGCTTTCACCCGTTTCGCTAACCCTAACATATGTAATGTTCCCATGACGTTGGTTTTAATCGTCTTCACTGGGTTAAACTGATAATGAACGGGGGAAGCGGGACAAGCCAGGTGATAAATTTGATCGACTTCTAGGCGGATAGGTTCGGTGATATCATGGCGAATGGCTTCAAAATAGGGATTATCTAGCCAATGTTTGATATTATCTTTCCGTCCCGTATAAAAGTTATCTAAACAGATTACTTCATGTCCTTCTGACATTAACCGATCGATGAGGTGAGAACCAATAAATCCAGCACCCCCTGTTACTAATATTCTCATTGTGTCCGTTAAGTTTATACAAATTTAATTTTAAGATATCCTTGAATGGTCTGAATGTCTAGACCTTTTTCTGATTTCCATGACTGACCATTTTATCGTTTGCGGACTGGGTTCTTTAGGACAACACTGTGTTGTAGCACTAAAAAAGTTTGAGGTTAGTGTCACTGCGATCGAGCAAATTGAACCAAGACAGTGGAATATTCCTCACCTCCCCAGCTTACTCACAGATTTGATTATTGGCGATTCCCGCGATGCAGAAACGTTGGAATTTGCTAGAATTAGGCAGTGTCGGGCGTTGTTAATTGTCACCAGTAACGATCGAGTCAATGCAGAAACCGCCATTTCCGCGCGATCGCTGTCTCCTGATGTTCGTTTAGTAATTCGCTCTGGGCAAGAAAATCTCAATCAGCTTTTAGCAGAACAATTAGGCAATTTTATCGCCTTTGAACCCACCCAACTCTCCGCAGATGCGTTTGCATTAGCGGCACTGGGAACGCAGACTCAAGGGTTATTTTACCTTGATACAACCAGCGAACAGAAACTCTTTCGGGTGATTCAATATCAGATTCAAGCAACGGATAGATGGTGTGAAAAAAGAACCTTACTCAGTTTAAACACTCCCAAGCGAAAGGTTTTAGGCTATCAGCCTTTTTTATCTTCTCTTCTTTCCCCCTTATTTTATCAGTGGGATGGAGAAACCCTTGTCAAAGCAGGAGATATTATTCTTTATGTGCAACTGGAAGATTTTTTAACCTCAGATTCTTTTCTCCTCGAAAATCAATCGAAGCATCAAACCTCGCTTCCGAAAAAATTGACTGCTTTTTCTCTTCAAAAACAGTGGCAAAAACTATCAAAAGAAGTCTGGAATTTACCCGTGCGACGAGTAGCTCTGATTTGCGGGGGAATTGTCATTAGTTTAATTGTCATGGGAACTTTTCTCTTACAGTCAACCATTCCTAATGCTACGTTGCTTTCTTCTTTTTATGCGACAATAGTCCTCTTATTAGGAGGATATGCTGATTTATTTGGTGAAATCGAAGCCAGCGATCAAATTCAATGGTGGTTACAATTATTTAGCTTAAGTTTAACCATTGCTGGGACAGCTTTAGTGGGAGTTTTATATGCTTTAGTTACAGAAGCATTACTTTCTTCTAAATTTGAATTATCTCCACGTCGTCCTCCCATACCCCAACAAGATCATATTATTATTATTGGCATCCGTCGTGTGGGAACAAGAGTCTCAAAACTCCTGATGGATTTAAAGCAAATTGTCTTAGGGATTCCTCTTGATCCTGAGTTTGATGATAATATTTTACCAGAAATGCCAATGATATTCAAGGGATTAAAAGAATCTTTAAATCAGGCAAACTTACAGGGCGCAAAAAGCGTTATTGTGGGGACAGAAGATGAGATGTTGAACTTAGAAATTAGTTTAAATATTCATCGCATTAATCCCGATTGTCAGTTAGTGATTCGGACATTTGAACAACGGTTAAGTGAAAATTTATCACAGTTGCTTCCTCGGGCTGTGGTATTATGTGCTTATGCCGTTGCGGCACAGGCTTTTGCGGGGGGAGCTTTCGGAGAAAATATTATTAAATTACTGCGCTTAAATCAGCAGACCGTGTTAGTTACTGAATATGAAATTATAGAAACTGATACTCTCAATGGGTTACTTTTAGCAGATGTGGCTTATGGCTATAATCTTGTGCCAATTTTACATCAAAGACAAGGAGAAATGGTGAAATTGATGCCCTCAGATGATCTAACTCTGGGAGTCGGCGATCGCCTAGTGGTTTTAGCAACAATGGAAGGTTTAAAACAGGTGGAGGTGGGAAAATTAAACACAAGGGAACAACATTGTCAAGTAGAAATTGAAAGTTCATTAACCACTGATGCGCTATTTGAAGGGGGAAATACTTTAGCTAGAATTACAGGTTGTTCTCTCAATGATGCGCGAGAAATTATGAATCATCTCCCGCAAAAACTACCCATGTTACTCTACAATCATCAAGCACAACGTTTGATTCGAGAATTGAAAAAAGTACAGGTAAAAGCAAATATCATTAGTCGTTAGGAGAACTGCTCCCTGATTTCTCAAAAATAACAAATAAGAATGCGTCCTCGAAAACAATTTGCACAACATTGGTTAAAAAGCGAAAAAGCACTACAAGAGATCATTCAAGCAGCAGGGTTAAACCCTGATGATCAAGTATTAGAAATTGGTGCGGGAACAGGGATTTTAACTCGTCAATTACTAGCGATTGCACAGCAGGTGACAGCAGTGGAAATCGATCGCGATCTGTATAAAAAACTAACCAGTCAGTTTCAAAAAGTAGAGAATTTACATCTCATTGAAGGAGACTTTCTGAAATTAGACCTTGCTGCTGTTGTCTCGGAATTTCCCAACAAAGTCGTTGCCAATATTCCCTATAACATTACAGGGCCAATTTTAGAAAAATTACTTGGCTCGATCGCGCAGCCTAACCAACAATATGATAAAATTGTTTTATTAGTTCAAAAAGAAATTGCTGAGCGCATTTGTGCAAAATCAGGATCAAAAACCTTTGGCGCTTTGTCTGTGCGGAGTCAATATTTAGCTGATTGTGAACTGATTTCAATTGTGCCAAGTAAAGCCTTTTCTCCTCCCCCAAAAGTTGATTCTGCTGTTATTTCTCTGACACCGCGATCGTTTTCTTTGCAGGCTAATTCTCCTCAATTATTAGAGCGCATTGTTAAGCTAGGATTTGGCAATCGTCGCAAAATGTTACGGAATAACTTAAAAAGTCTGATTTCTCCGCAGCAACTGCAGGAGATTTTGGAACAATTAAAAATTAATCCTCTGATTCGCGCTGAAGGAATTAGTGTTTCCGACTGGGTTAAACTGTCTAATCAATTAGAATCTGCTATGACGAAGCAGAGTTCGTCCCTAGCAAGACAGGAATAATATCTAATATGAAATCTCCCAAAGACCGCTACAGAGACTTCCAAAAATTTGAGGACTTATCGGACAGTATTTATCGCGAATATTTAAGTATTTCATATCAATTAATCGAGATGAGGGATTAGTTATTTTGTAACATTGACTCCATTTCTTGCAGTTCCTTGATTGCGCTACGAACTCGTTTTAATAGGTTTTCGTTCGAGGTTTCCTTTTGAGAGGTTTC
>CAYXDG010000053.1:0-10346 GCA_964463655.1 uncultured Dactylococcopsis sp. | reverse complement strand
CGCTACGAACTCGTTTTAATAGGTTTTCGTTCGAGGTTTCCTTTTGAGAGGTTTCAATGGTTGGAACATTCAAAGAAACTGCGATCGCGCAATGATCTGATAAGAGAGATTGTCGAGAGAGCGGTTGATTATAATTGACTTGTTCAAAAGAAGACTTCTGAAACCATTCACTGGTTTGTTGATCTAAAACGATATGATCAATATATTGAGGATATTGTCCATTAAAACAAGTGGAAGTCCGACCTTCCGTTACTTTTACCAAGTCCGCATTAGCGGGGACACCATCATCAATTTCTCGCCAGAAATCATCATTAATTTGATTAAAACGACGGTTAAAATCTCCGAGAACTACAAACGGAATTTCTGCTCTAGCTTGGTCATCAATCCACTTTTCTAAAACAGGCATTTGCTGCTTTAGTTTAACACAACCGCCTCGGATATTATTTCCTGTGAGGGATTGTTCAAAGCAACCAGACTTGAGATGAACTGATAACATTCGGATAGCGCGATCGCCAATTTTTATAGTAATATCTGTACCATAACGAAGACCGCCAACATCTAATTCTTCATAATCTGGGTTTTGCACAACACTGATTCCTTTTCGCACTGCAAACCCAGTTCTCATAGGATTATTGCGACGAGAAAAGAAGAAATTATAATCTTCATCACTGATTACTTTTTGGGCCGCTGCTTCCCCATCCACTTCTTGTAACGCAATGACATCTGCCTCTAAATCTTCCACATAATCTTGAAGAAATCGAAAATCTTTGTTTGCATTTTCGCGCAAGTTTTCAATATTCCAAGTGGCAATTTTCAGAGGAATGGTTTCTGCGGCGATCGCAGGCGTGGTAAAATAAATGAAAACAGCTAAAAAAAGGATCAAACCAGTTGCAATTTGCTTGAATACTCTCATGGGACAAATAAGGGCTCAACAGAGAAAGTCACCTTTATTTTTATCACGTTCAATGCGCTTTGTCCACGAAAAAGAGCGCGATCGTAAAATGAAGATCAAAAGGCAATCACGCTCCGTTCCTTTAGTGGTCAGAATCAGAACAGATGATCAGATGAGAGAAGGTTTGCGACGTGACGAGAGAGTTGGTCTAATGGAAAGAGATCAGTAATTATTTTAAGAATAGAATGGACGTTAAACAAGGCTTTGTTGGTACAGTTGGGAATACTCCCCTCATTCGTCTTAACCGCTTAAGTGACGAAACAGGCTGCGAAATTTTAGGAAAAGCAGAATTCCTCAACCCAGGTGGTTCCGTGAAAGACCGCGCAGCCCTCTATATTATTAAAGATGCAGAAGAAAAAGGCTTAATTAAACCAGGCGGGACTGTCGTAGAAGGGACTGCTGGCAACACAGGCATTGGTTTAGCCCATATCTGCAATGCTAAAGGCTATAAATGCTTAATTATCATCCCAGAAACCCAATCTCAAGAAAAAATCGACGCTTTACGCACGTTAGGTGCGGAAGTCCGAACGGTTCCTGCCGTCCCCTATCGCGATCCCAATAACTATATTAAAGTGTCTGGACGCATCGCAGAAGAAACAGAAAATGCAGTTTGGGCGAACCAATTTGATAACCTTGCTAACAGACAAGCGCATTATGAAACCACTGGCCCCGAAATTTGGAAACAAACGGATGGTCAAATCAATGTTTGGGTGGCTGCAACAGGTACAGGTGGGACCTATGCAGGCACTTCAATGTTCTTTAAAGAAGTCAACCCAGAGATTAAATGTGTGGTTGCTGACCCGATGGGGAGTGGTTTGTATAGTTATGTAAAGACGGGAGAAATTAACCCTGAAGGTCGATCGATCACAGAAGGAATTGGCAATAGTCGCATTACAGCGAATATGCAGGGAGCGCCAACAGATGATGCGATTCAAATTGATGATCCGACTTGTGTCAAGATGGTGTATCGTTTGTTGTACGAAGAAGGGTTATTTATGGGGGGATCAGTTGGCATTAATGTCGCTGCTGCTTATGCCTTAGGGAAAGCAATGGGCCCTGGTCAAACCATTGTGACCATACTTTGTGATGGCGGCGCTCGTTATCAGTCTCGACTTTATAACGAGGAATGGTTAGCGGAAAAAGGATTATTGCCTAATTAGCCGTAGGGTGGGCAATGCCCACCTTTCATCAATTAATCATAAAATTAAATGATTAATTATTAATTGTGACCTTTGTCGCTGCAAAATCTCATTATGATCGATAAAAGTTAAAAAAATCTTAAAGCCAGTGAAAAGGCTTGACAGGTTCTCCCAAAAACTGTAACAATGGATACAGAAATAAATTAATCGTTCATCTCTCTAGTTGAATAAGCGAGAGACGGAAGTAGGGAAACTCCTGAAGGAACGCGCCTCAACGAAAGTAGGAATCAAGGAGGCGAACCAATGAAATTAACATATCGCGGTGTGCAATACGAAGTTAATACTCCCGTTGTCGAAACCACCGAAAGCAAGGTAAGTGGCAAATATCGTGGTTTAGACTGGCGTTTTCGCAACCCAGCCAAGCAACTGTACTTACAACCGCGTGCTAACCTAACCTATCGGGGGATTACTTATCAAGTCCATCCGCCAGTCATCGCAACCAATGATGTATCAGTTAAAACGAGCGCAGGTCATGTTTTTACAGAAGCCAGAGCGCGAGGTTTGATGCGTAATCAGGTACTAAACTTCAAAAAACGACAGAAATCAATGCTCAGCCGTACTAACGCCGAAATCGGCATGAAATTGAACTAAAACAAACAATACTCAATCATTGAGTTTGAGTTAATCCCTCACCAACATCGATGGTGGGGGATTTTTGATCAGGGGTGAGATGATTAATTTTAAGATTGATTTTACCCTGATAACTTTACCAACTTAATATGTCAAAATAGAACCGTATTCAAGAGATTAAATTAGTCCGCAAGATATTTTGATCATTAACACGAAAAACACATCACTGGCTCAGGAGAGAACGATGCTACACCGCAAGATTCATCAATTTTGTAACGAAGGTCGTGAAGTCTGCATTTTCTTGCGGGATCAGCAACGCTGGATTGAAGACGCACGAATCGTTAGCTTAGAAGGTGACTTGGTAACGGTGCGTTACGAGGTAGATGAAGATGAAGAGATTAGCTCTTGGGAAGAAATCATTCGTCTTGAAAGTATTGCGTCAATTACCCATCGGTTAGCGTCTGTTACGCGAGCGAATATCGATCCCTTGGTTTCCGATGAATGTCCCGAAGCGGAACAAATCTATCCCCATCATCCAGACCATCCCCAAGAATAATTTAATCATGATGGTATGTAGGGACGTTTCATGGAGCGTCTCTACATTATTATTTTTTGTCTGGTATTGGTTCAAAAACGGGACAATACCCTTGTGGGGAAACTTGAAACCCATAAAGGGGAGAAGCGGGGTTTCGACAATGTTGGCTTTGACAATGGCGACAGTTACGACAACTGGCGATTTCCCGAGGGAGTTTTTCGTCACTGGTTTGGCGAAGAATTTCTTTTTGGGATAATCCTCGTAAGACCAGTTCTTCTCCTTGCCACCGCGCTTTAACCAGACCAGTATCGGAAAAGTTATGCCAACGGGGGTCATTAACAATGCTGCTGGGAAGTTGAATGTTGATGGTTTTTTCTCGTTCGGTGACTTCCCCTTCATAGCTGGTTTCTGCTGGTGCTGCAGGTTGGATAAATTGATCGCCGATGTGGAGTTCAACTTTTTGGTTAGCTTGGGGAAGATGAAGATGATAACGGTTTTGCAGTTCTTCGAGTCCAGCTAAGTCCAATAAATAATTGGTTGGGCCGTGAACAAAGATGACGTGCTGAGGACGGAGGTTATGAATCAGTTGGGTTGTTCCTAAACCGTCGCTGTGTTGGGTGAGGAGATAAGTTTCTGTGTGCCAAGGGAGGGATTTTTGAGTCTTGAGAGGTTCTGCCAGAAAAATTACCCATTGCTGGTCATTTTCCCGAAGGAGACTTTCCCAGTCAGAGTTTTCTTCAACGAGGAGAATGGTGGGGGTATCTCTCAGGTCTGAGGTGCTTTTCAGGGGACGAACTCTGGGACGAACTCGCTCATCCCAAAATAAAGGCTGGTGTTTGGCGAAGTTTTGAACGGAGTCGGGAAGATGAGGCAATATAGAGAGATAGGTTTCACAGGCCCGAGCGATCGCGCTATCAACCCAGATATCTAAGTCACGACCGGTAAACTGATGATGCGATCGCAGCAAGACTAAGATTTCTTGTGCAATGCCAAAATAAGGCACAGGAAGAACAATATTTTTCCCTTCCCCTAGGGTTTCACTCAAGCGCCCCATTAACTGATTTTCTTGCTGACGACGGTGGGGGTGTCTGGCTGTGCCATAACTCCCTTCGATGATTAAAATATCGGGGGAAAAGTTTTTTAATTCTTCAATGGATAACCCTTCTGCTAAGCGGGAGTTAGACAGAAAAAAATCCCCTGTGTAGAGAATCCGATGTTGGCGTTGGGGGGCGAGGTAAGTGAGGGCGATCGCACAAGCCCCCGGCAAATGACCCGATGGATACAATTCAATCATCAAATCATCTGCTAAGGCAATCCGCGATCGCATTGGCAACGCATGGGCGATTCTCGGCACTTCTTCTTCCTCTAACCAATTCAGGGCCAGCAACTGTACCGTCACTTCGCTACCATAGATAGGGACATCTGGAAAGGCTTCGTGTAGGGCTAACAATCCCCGCGCATGGTCAGGATGAGCGTGACTACATAAAACTAAGTCGATCGGTAGAAACTTATTTGTGACTTTTGTTAACGGTTTAACTTCACTAAGACCACAATCAAGGAGTAAGCGATGGTTACCCAACTGGACTAAAAAACAAACCCCTTCCCCCTGATGGCCCACCGCATAAGGATAAAAAGACAGAGGAGAAGAGGCATTATTCATCATCAGCTTAATTTAATCTTTAATGAGCAGAGCCATTACCATGATAGTCTTCGGAATCATAGAAGCCGTTTTTCGTGCCAAAAAATAAGCAAGAAACAATAAATAGTGCTGATAAAATAACTAAAATAAATTTGACATCCATAAGCAAAGAACTTAACCTCCAGCGTACTTACTTACAAAGTTTTATCTCTTTTTCTTGGGGGGTCATTCCTAGGGAGGAAGATTCCCTTCGAGATTGGAGACAATCCACCTTGCCATTTATTATATCTTGTCGCTCATGCCATCGGAAAAAAGAATTGTCATCAAACTAAAGGGCTTATTTGCTCTGTTGAAAGAAACGTTTACCCAGTGGCTAGATCATAAAGCCCCACGCTTAGCTGCTGCTTTAGCCTACTACATGGTTTTTTCCCTTGCTCCCCTGCTAGTGATTGCCATTGCCATTGCTGGGGCAATTTTTGGGAAGGACGCAGCCCGTGGGGAAATTGTTGGACAAATTAGCGATTTTGTGGGTCAGGATGCTGCTAGTGTCATTGAAAAAGCGATCGCGAATGCGAGTCAGCCAGACTTAAGCAATATTGCTTCTCTAATTAGTGTGGCGGTTCTCTTATTTGGGGCTTCTGGGGTCTTTGCACAGTTGCAAGATGCGCTGAATACAATTTGGGGAGTGCAACCAAGACCAGGACGAGTGGTCAAACAGTTTATCAGCAAACGTATTTTATCCTTTGCGATGGTTTTAAGTCTTGGTCTTTTTGTTATTTTATCGCTTTTGCTCACTGCTGGGATTTCGGCGTTAAGTAAACTCTATTTACTACCAGGGCTACCTTTTTTCTGGAAATTTCTTTCGACGACCGTTTCTTTTGCGCTGGTGACATTATTTTTTGCCTTTATTTTCAAGTTTCTTCCTGATGCGAAAGTAGCTTGGAGTGATGTGGGAATGGGAGCAATTATTACCTCGATTTTATTTGCGATCGGGCGATCGCTGTTAGGGTGGTATCTTGGTCAAACCAGTTTTGCTTCCACCTATGGCGCTGCTGGCTCTTTAATTGTCCTTTTAGCATGGATTTATTATTCTGCACAAATTCTCTTTTTGGGCGCAGAATTTACAGAAGTTTATGCTCGCAAATATGGCTCTCATATTACTCCTACTCGTCATTCAATGAAGATTACAACGACTCCTTTAGATGATGAAGAGGAGTCAGTTCAGTGACCAGTTACTAATCACAAATCTTCAATTATTAGCAGAGGGAGGGGATAAAATAACAATCCCATAAGCCTCAGCAGAAAGATAGGTTTGGGCTGCTTTTTGGATGTCTTCTGGGGTTAATTGTCGGATAATTTCAGGATAGTTGAAGGCTGGGTTGAGATCGCCTAATTGAGAGAAATAATAGCCGTATAAATTAGCGCGATCGCTGGGCTTTTCATTGGCGAAAATATAGCGATTGGCGACTTTTGTTTGAATGTGATTTAATTCAGTTGCCGTTACTTTTTCTTCCTGCAGGCGTTGAATTTGGGTTTGGATTGCGGTTTCCACTTTCTCGACATTTTCCAGAGGTAATCGCGCTGAAATGGAGAAATTCCCTTGTAGTTTTTGCGTTGAATTTCCCGCCCCGATCGCGCTCACTAACTGTTCTTCTTCCCGCAATTGTCGGAATAAGCGTGAGGCTTTTCCTTGCCCTAAAATAGCAGCTAAAACGTTCAAAGGATAGGTTTTTTCAAGGTCGTTTAATCCTGGCACTCGCCATAACATTACTAACCGTGCTTGCTGCAATTGAGGATCGGAATATTCCCGTCTTACCACCTGAGAAAAGGGTGCTTCTGGTTGAGGAAAAGAAATATTAGTGGGGAGAGGAGAATAACATTCTCGTGCAATTTTTTCCCAAGCATTGCTAACTGTTTCCATCAAAGTTTCTACGGGCAAATTTCCCACTGCACTCACGGTCATTTTTTCAGGATGATACCATTGACGATGAAACTCGCGCATTTGTTCGGGAGTCACCTCAGCAATAACATCTGCTGGGCCTAAAATGGGACGACGATAGGGGAGAGATTCAAAACAAGTCTCCATTGCTCTGGCATAAGTCCGTCTGCTACTATTATCTTCACTGCGACGAATCTCTTCTAAAACCACCTTTTTTTCCCGCACAAACTCATCTTCTGGCAAACTAGGATTAGTGACTAATTCCAACTGTAGCGGGGCAAGGTCGGCAAAATCTTTGGGAGCAGTGGTAATGTAATAATGGGTGTAATCTTGACTGGTTGCTGCATTCATCATTCCTCCCCGTTGTTCAACGAGGCGATCGAACTCTCCCGGTTTAAGATTTGGCGTTCCCTTAAACATCATGTGTTCTAAAAAATGCGCCATCCCATTGATCGCATTGGGTTCCATCGCTGATCCCACTTGAAACCAGATGTTAAGGTTGACTGCTTCGACAGGGAGTTGTTCGGCGATAATGGTTAAGCCATTGTCTAATTTCTGAATCGTGGGAGTATTGAGAGCAGTGGTAGTCATACTTGATTTTTCTTTACATTAATAACTATCCCGATCTTAATCCTTATTCAGGAGATTGAGCGAAACTCAGCGATGCAAATCGTCGATCGGTTGTGTGTGAAGAAGAAAGCGCGATCACGTGCTTTTTGACCAGTGACAGGGTTGCCCGTTTTGACTCAAAAGCGCGATCGCGCATACAATCTTAAATGATGATGTTTTTTTAGTGTTAAGATTTTGGTGCTTGGCTAGCTTTTCTGCGGTTTCTATACCACAAGAATCCACCAAGTACCATCAATCCCATTGTTCCTTCTAATTCAAACGGAATAGGAGTTCCAGGGTCACTTCCTCCGTTAGTGACACTAGCTTCCAGTACACCGCCAGTGTCACTCCCAGGGAGCGAACCAAATCCGCCATCAAAAAGGGCAATACCAGTGCCTAGATTACTATCCAGTAGGATACCGTTAATGCTACCAATTCGGAACCCATCGGGATCACCTGGGTCTCCAGTTTGTAAGATTTCTTGGGTACTGATTTGATAGTTGAAGTTAAATGACGGAAAGAACCCTTGTAAGGTAGCAACGTCATAAGTGATGATTTCTGTATCGAAAGGGTCGAAAAATGTAACATCAAACTGGGTGATTTCACCATCAGAAGCCCGAGCAAAATCATCGCCGTTGGTGTTGTTGAAGTCAAACTCCCCTTCTAGAGAATAGCCAAACTGATCACCCTGCCAGCTTAAGTCGATCGCATTTGCGGGTAGTGCAGATAAGGAGCAAACTCCTAAACCGAATAGTCCAATTGTTGTTGATTTAATGAATTGACGCATTTTCTTTCTTTAATTTTGATTGGGTTTACACAATACTTTCAATGAGGTCGCTAGGCACAGTATCGATAATGAAAGCGAGATCATCGCCGTTTGGTTCACTGATGAGCGTTGAACCAAAGACCTCATTCAAGACAACATCAGTTGCAGGATTACCAGTCCCAAATGTCAGTTCTCCAGCAACATCGATAATGTCCCCTTGCGTAAAGTCAAAAATGGTATCTCGACCTTCGCCAGCTTCTAAAATAAAGGTGTCAGAGCCAGCGTTACCAAAAAGCGCGTCGAGTCCGCCATTACCATTAATCACGTCATCGCCATCACCGCCAACGATCTTTTCATTGCCTGACCCGCCAAGGACTATGTCATTGCCCGCGCCAGCATCGATCTGGGAGCTTCCAGTTGTCTGAGTGGCATCAATGATATCATCCCCATCATCTCCTTTCACATCTCCCGCAGCATCGTTAATGATGATGATGTTGTCATTATCATCTCCCCCACTAACATTGTCATTGCCACTATCAACGGTGATGTTATCTTCGCCAGCAACACCGCTAACATTGTCGTTGCCAGCACCACCGCTAACATTGTCGTTGCCAGCACCACCGCTAACATTGTCGTTGCCAGCACCACCGTTAACATTGTCGTTGCCGTCGCCACCGTCGATGTTGTCGTTGCCATCGCCACCATCAACAATATCGTTGCCAGCGCCAGCGTCAACATTATCGTTGCCATCGCCAGCTTCAATGAATTCATCTTGGTCAGAACCTTCGATGTTATCGTCATCGTCAGTTCCAGGAACTTCAATGACAATCCCACTGTCACCGCCATCTTGAATGTTGAGCGGTCTTAAGTTGGACACAAACAAACCTGAGTCAAACGCTGTGTCTCCTGTATCTCCAATGGCAATTTTGATAGTATTAATCCCTTGATTGACAGGAACAACGATGGATAAAACTTCGCTGAGTCCGTCATACTCAATGGGTAGTAGCGATTGAACGTTATCCTGAAAATTGCCAACTTCGAGGTTTAAATCAATGACACTTAAAGGTTGCTCAGGATCGTTATTAAACAGAGCTTCATTGGTGCCGTTGACCAGTACACCAGCAACGTCAATAAAACTACTGCTAGAAAATTCAGGAAACTCATCAGAGCCGAAAGCAAGACTAAAACCAATTGATTGAATTTCAGGATTGGTAATTTCAATCTGAAATTCTAAGATGTTTACATCTTGGACTGGACCTGCGCTTGGCAAAGCAGTTGTTTTAATTGCTTCTAAATCAGCATCTCCTCCAGTTTCAGCAGCTTCAGTGAAGCTACCTGATGTATTTGTCTGTGGGGGTGTACCAGTGCCAGAAGTGAGTAAAATGCCTGGACCTATACCAGTCGTTGTCGTATCAATGGTGAGGTCTAAGCTGCCATCATAGAAGGATGCTTGACCGTCAATTCCTGTGTAAGAAACACTACCAGGCACTAAGCTAAATCCAGAGAGGCTTGGGTTAAGAATCGCATCGACTAAAAGCTCTGGGCTATCTATCGATGGATTAAAAGCAGTAAAAGGCATCGCTTTAACTCCTGCAAATTCAAATAAATTTTAATTGACGGTTTTGATGGTAGTCTTTTTTTATCTAAATGTCTTAGAACTTTATTTTTTTTATAGAATTGCAAGGATTTTTATAGATTAAAAAAAGATGAAAAATATGGAAAAGTTACATTATCTTATATTAAGAATTATGTTAGAACGTTTGGTCTGGTTGGAAGTGCGACCTTCTCGGTCGCTACTGTTCTCATAATGTCCTAATCAAAACTTGTACCACTATCAGGCATAGGATTGCTATACAAGCTGTAGTTTAGAATCTGTATGGCGTAGTGAAAAAGTTCATTAGTCACGGTGGGTATTGTTCACCTTACATTATCTAGTTATACCATTTTCAAAAAGTACAGTTACAGTTGATCCCCCCTAACTCCCCTTCAATAAGGGGGGGACTCTTAGGAAGACATAGCGCCAATTTATCAAAATGGTATTACTTTTCTTCTTCCGATAATTAAGGAGAAGAGGTTTCACTGTCTGTCTCTTCTAAATCAGAATCAGGTGATTGTTCAGTTTCTGTCTCTTCTAAAT
>CAYXDG010000052.1:2536-25105 GCA_964463655.1 uncultured Dactylococcopsis sp. | reverse complement strand
TTATCGTGATTTAGGCAATGCCTTAAACCAACCTGCACCGATTGAAGACGCGATCGCCGCTTACCAAAAAGCCATTGAGCTTGATCCTAACCAATCGCCAGGCCTTTATAAACAACTGGGTGACGCACTGCAAAAACAGAAACAGTATCCAGAAGCGGTTACAGCCTACCAAAAAGCGATCGAGCTTAAACCGGATAATCCTGGGTTTTACAATGCTTTGGGAGGCGCACATCTTAAAGCAGAGCAATATTCAGAGGCAATTGCTGCTTACCAAAAGTTTGTCGAATTGAAAAGCGATAATGCTGGTGCTTACAAAAATTTGGGAGATGCTTATCAAAAACAAGGCAATGTTGATGAAGCACTGAAATGCTATAAAAAAGCTCTCTCGCTACAACCTGAAAACACCGCTATCTATCGCACTGTGGGCGATCTTTTATTAAAAAATGGACGGGAGCGCGAAGCCATCGAAGCCTATCGCCGATCTAATTCATAGACGCTGTAAAGTGCAGGGACATCCGAAAAACCTTGCACTTTTTTGGAAACTGATTAAAACTTATTGTCCAAGATTCCTAGTTTTTTATATCCTGCTAGCTTGATTAAATAATTGTTTCAGCTTATGGTCTCTAACCCAGAAAATCAAAATGTTCAAGCCCTTGTTGATCAAGGAAGCCAACTGCGAAAAGAAGGACAATTAGAGAGCGCTCTAGAGACAATTCAACAAGCACTTGCGATCAAGCCAGAATCTCCCCCAGCTTTGAATCAACTGGGAGCCATTCACTTCCAAAGACAAGAGTTTGAAAGCGCGATCGCAGCTTATCAGAAAGCTATTGAACTAAACCCCAATAACGCTGGCTTCTATAATGGCCTAGGCAATAGTTATCTGAAATTAAAGCAGACTGCTCAAGCAATCACAGCTTATCAAAAATCTATCGCCATTAACCCTAATCCTCCTATTGTTCACAAAAGACTTGGTGATGCACTAATGGGGGAAGGACGAGTCAGGGAGGCGATCGAAACTTATCAAAAGGCGATCAAACTTAATCCTAATAATGCTGGGTTTTATAACAGTTTAGGAGAGGCTTCTCTCAAGGCAAACAAAAATAGTGAAGCGATTTCTGCTTATGAAAAAGCCCTTGAATTGAATCCTAATTCTCCCGCAATTCATAAAAAACTTGGGGATGCTTATCAGCGCTTAAACCAACTTGAAAACGCGATCGCAGCCTACCAAAAAGCTGTTGAGTTAAACCCTAATAATGCTGGTTTTCATAATGTTTTAGGGGCAACTTTTCTCAAAGCCAATCAAGTTCAACCCGCGATCGCTTCCTTTCAACAATTCGTCAAACTGAAAAGTGATAACCCCAATGCTTATAAAAATCTTGGGGATGCTCTCAAGCAAAATGGACAAATAGATGACGCGATCGCAGCTTATCAAAAAGCAATTTCACTCAATCCTAAAAATTCTGATTTTTATCGTCTCCTTGGGGATACATTACTCGAACAAAACCGTGATGAAGAAGCTCTGAATGCTTATCGTCAAGCGTTAGGACTTGGGCAAAAAAAATCAGAAAAATCAGGCTTATTTAGTCGCATGGGAAACTTATTTGGTAAGTCTTCTTAGTTTGCTCGTTGTTATTTGTTCTTCGGGATACAACTGATTAATTCTTAATTGTTTTAGCAGGCAGAAACACGGTTAACACTTCCCCAATTTCTGCACGTTGACGCACAGTTAATTTTCCGCCAAGGGCTTCAAACATACTTTTGGTGACACTTAAATTTAAACTCAAACTACCTGTTTCAGGTTGTAAGGTTAGCAGTTGCCCGATCGACTTTTCTCGCGACTGATGATTAGAAAATTGACTCATTAGAAAAGAAGAATTTTCAGGCAATAACTGCAGTTTAATTTGATTTCCCACTGTCATCACTTGAATATTCATTTTAGCACCCGTTGGCAAGCGAGATGTAATGTTTTCCATTAATCCTGTTAACACCTGCATTAATAATTCTGGATTGCTCATAACAGTTGGCAGGGTTTCAGGAAGCGTTACATCTAATTCAACATTACGACGTTTTGCTTGTTTTTTCCAATAAGGAATACTTTTAGCAAATAACTCTTCTAAAGGAATTGAGGTTAAATTAACCCTTGCTTTCGTCTCATTTTTTCCCTCTAATTCCGTTGCTTGGAAAATTAACTCCATACGGTTGATTTGTTCAGTACATTCTTGATCAATCACTCGCAACCGTTTCAGAACATCCCCATTTAAATCTTTTCGCTTTAGCAGTAAACGAGTTAACATCCGAATCGTTGTTAAAGGGGTTCTCACTTCATGGGTTAGCGCTTGTAATAATTCGAGATCAGGAGAAGTTTTAGACTCAGAAAAGGTTTCTTCTTGAGTTGGTGCTGATGTTGACAGATAATTGAGCAATTTACGAGTGAAATTACTTACCAGTTGATAGTGAGGATCACAGAGAGGAAACTTTTGTCCTGTTTGTTCAATTAGGTTTAGAAAGTGGGGGGAATTACTTTCTATACGCGATCGCAGCGCAAACCAGGCTTGTTGTGTCACTTCTGGATCAAAAGAAAAATCAAAATAGGTTTCTCCTGCTTGAAAAGTCAACACCATCAACAAGGAAAATTCCGCAGTGAACACTAAACAAAATTGCTCATTCTGTAAGCGGTCTTGAACAGATAAAGACACTTCACAGATTTCTTGAGCAGAACCTTGTTCAATCACTTTGGAATTGAAGGTTTCCAGCGTCACCAGAGGTTGTCTGCTCAGTTTTTGGGTTTGACCATTGGTTAATAAGTAAGATGCTTTTAGAGTCTTTTCAGTGGTGGTCGGTGTAAAAACAACTGAGAGGAAATCTTGGGTTTCAGGTGAAATGTTCACAACAGGTGCGGGACTCGACAAAATTAAGCCCTCTGTTATCGGTTGTAGCAAAGATTGCAGCGCTGCGATCGCGCTAAACCATTCTTGCCATCCTTTAACCGATGACCGATTCATTCCCAAAACTTCGCTTAACATTGGCAACTGCTGAACTGACACCACTTGCCCCCTTCATGATTGCTTACTAGACCTCATCCTAACCATCCTCACCTTGATTTCTGTAGCCGTAGAACCGAATGAATAAGTGACGATTTCCACCTATTCTTTTGAACTATTTCCTCTTAGTTTGCCATCTCACTTGAGAGGGATTAAAAATTAATAATTATTACAATTTAATTTTTTGGGGTTTTTCCCTAGACAGAAACGCCAAGACACGATTCAATATAAGAGGCTGCTATTGTAGCCAAATTGCTAAATGACTTATGTAAATTGGGTAAAGTGCTGTCAATTGACAAAATCCTCTGAAAAACACCCGTTTAAGAATTGCCAAAACCCTTATTAGAAGGGAATCTCAGACTTACTTCACGCTCATCTAGCCTAAGCGAATCCATGAGATTAAGTAACAAAGGCGATGAAAAAATATCGATTGCTGAAGCAGAGGAACTTTTCCCAATAATGTCATTTAACCCCAAACAGCCAGGCAATGAATCGGGTAAACACAGCAAGGATTGTGTGTGAAGTCAGACTTGAGTAATCTCACTGAAATACCAACGAGAAAATACTTATGAGTATCAAAGAAAAACAAATCCAAAACTATGGCGAAAATCCAATTGCCGTTCGTGATAGCGACCATTACCAAAACGAATATATTGAAGGATTTGTGGAAAAATGGGATGAACTGATTAACTGGCAAGCTCGCTCTTGCAGCGAAGGGGACTTTTTCATTAAAACCCTAAAAGAACATGGTGCCCAGCGTATTTTAGATGCAGCTACTGGCACGGGTTTCCACTCAGTCCGCTTAATTGAAGCTGACTTCAACGTAGCGAGTGTTGACGGTAGTGTGGAAATGCTCGTTAAAGCATTTGAAAATGCGACCCGTAAAGATCAAATTTTAAGCACGGTTCACTCAGACTGGCGTTGGCTGACGCGCACAGTGCAAGAAAGATTTGATGCAGTGATTTGCCTTGGCAACTCCTTTACTCACCTTTTTGCCGAAGAAGATCGTCGTAAAGCCCTCGCTGAGTTCTATTCTGTCTTAAAACATGACGGAATTTTAATTTTAGACCAACGGAATTACGACTTAATTCTGGATGAAGGGTTTAAAACCAAGCATACCTACTACTATTGTGGGGAAAATGTCAAAGCTGAGCCAGAATACGTCGATGAGGGGTTAGCTCGTTTCCGTTATGAGTTTCCCGATCGCTCAGTCTATCATCTGAATATGTTCCCTCTGCGGAAAGATTATGTTCGTCGTCTTCTCTATGAAGTTGGCTTCCAAGATGTTACTACCTATGGCGACTTCCAAGAAACCTATCATCAAGACGATCCTGACTTCTATATCCATGTGGCGAAGAAGGACTAATTTGCTAAACTGATTTTCCAGTTTGAGCAAGCATTGATGAACGTAAAGAGGTTTAAAGGTATGACTAAAGCAGATGCAGTTGCACAACAAGCACAAGATTATTACGACAGTGGTAGCGCAGATGGGTTTTATTATCGCATTTGGGGAGGAGAAGACCTCCATATTGGCATCTACAACACACCAGATGAATCTATCTATGATGCTAGTGTCCGCACCGTGAGTCGAATTTGTGACAAAATTAGCAACTGGCAAGCTCGAACCAATGTCTTAGATATTGGTGCAGGTTATGGTGGCTCCGCTCGTTATATGGCAAAGCATCACGGCTTTGCAGTAGATTGTTTGAATATTAGTTTGGTGCAAAACGAGCGCAATCGCCAGATGAACCAAGAACAAGGGTTATCTGATCAAATTCGCGTCTTTGACGGGAGTTTTGAAGATTTACCCTTTGAAAACAATACTTATCATGTTGTGTGGTCACAAGATGCGATTCTTCATAGCGGCGATCGCCATAAAGTGTTGACAGAGGTCGATCGCGTCCTGACTTCAGGCGGTGATTTTGTCTTCACTGATCCTATGCAAACAGACAATTGTCCAGATGGGGTATTAGAACCTGTTTTAGCCCGGATTCACCTCGATAGCTTAGGATCAGTAAGTTTCTATCGCCAAGTGGGGGAAGCGTTAGGCTGGGAGTTTGTGGAATTTGATGAACAAACTCATCAGTTAGTGAACCACTACAGCAGAGTGTTAAAGGAACTAGAAGCCCATTACGATCAATTACAACCAGAATGTTCTCAAGAATATCTCGATCGCATGAAGGTGGGATTAAACCACTGGATTAATGCGGGAAAAAGCGGTTATATGGCTTGGGGGATTCTCAAGTTTCATAAACCCTAATCGTGATTGAGTGCTTCTAGACAACCTCAGACATGAGGGTCTGCGAATGATAAGACCCAACTGTGGATTTCTTTCGTCCTCCACAGTTGGGCTGTCTGCTATTTAAGGGATCGTTATTTATGATGTTTCAGCAAATCCTACAGCAACCCTCGATAGCGAATGAACAGCAAAATAACAGCCCAAGACCCTAGTGTAACTTTTAGAGCGACTAAAACATTGAGGATAGGAATCATCCCCCCACTGAGAAACATTCCTAGCTCTCCTTTGGGTAACTCCCATCCGAGCAGTGTCAGCACCGCTAAGGCAATAAAAATCAATACTGATACCTTTTCAATGGTCGCGGCTTGCCATTTTTGATAAACTGCTTCCATCCACTCAGAATTAGACGTGATAGCAATCAGCCCAATCGCTGTTCCTCCCGCAACTCCTGCTGCAAATCCTCCCCCAGGGCTGAGGTGACCCCGAATGGCCAGTTCAATACTGACGATCGCCGCGATCGTTGCCCCAAGCTGTGCTAAAACAACAGAAGGATGATCATTAAATTGATAAACGGTCTCAGTGGGCTGTTCGTTGGCGAGGAGGAAACGCGCCCCTAAAATGGCAATAGTAAACACCACGACTTCAAAAATGGTGTCGTAGAGACGATTTCTAAAAATAATCCCAGAGACTGCATTGGAAACCCCACTTTCTTTAACAATCGCTTCCACCGCTGCCGCTTCTTCCCAGTCTGCTGCGGGATTGGGCAACAATAGCATTTTAATAAATAAAGCCAATCCTGCGATCGCATAAACCGATTTCATTAATGTTTCTCCTCCTTAACAACAGGGACAAAAGTGACAGTAGTATCGGGAAAAACTAACTCCTCTTGCATAATTTCAAAGAGACGACGCACGCGAACCACCATGCAATAGGCTTTGGTAACATCAAGAAGGTTGGTTTGATGGTTGTTTGGTTTCTGTATCTCTTCGCAAGTGTGACATAAAGCGTGAATTTCTTGCTCCTGTAACGCAGACTCTAGCGCGGACAGTGTGGGATATTCAACAATCTCCAAACGCAAATGATATTGATTGACAGCTTTCCTAATTTTAGCGATTAGTTCGATCAAATAATCATCGGTCTCTGAAGCCAAGACTCCCATCCGCATCACTAAAGAAGACCGTACAGCAATCACATAAAGCGTAATCGCCAGCATCGTTCCCACTAATGCTTCTGTTAACGCCACATCAGCGGCCCCTAATACAGCATAAACCAGAGACGCGATCGCGCCTAAAATCGCCCGCACCACCAGCGCCTGATAGGGATCGCTTTGCAGCACCGTGGTTAAAGCAGCTAAGGGTAACAACGCCACAATGATGTAAACATAATTATCCATTTTGCTCCTCCTCATCACTAGAGCAGTATGCCAAAACATAGCCTAAGACAGTATTCCAGATTGCTAAAGAAATAATCGCAAGCAGTAGCAAGGTCCATTCTTCTGGGATTTTTAGGAGCAAGCCAATAATAATACTCATTGAACCAAGGGTATCAGCAACCGACAAACTGTGTAGTTTAAATAACACCGATCGATTGCCAATCAGGGGCAAAGTTCCCCAAAACCAGAAAATAATGCCAACTAAAATTAAGCTATAACTTAAACCGTCAATCATCTTTTTATCCTAAATTTTCTTTCTGTAAAAAACAGGCGACTCTTTCCCCTTCTTAAGGGACTAGAGCAGATCAGCACAATGGGAAGAATTCATGTTTGATGAAAGGTGGGCAAAGCCCACCCTACTAGGATTATTCATTATTAATTGTTTCAGGCTTTGTCCAAGCGTTTAATTAAATGAGCCAGTAACATTAATCCTGCATTGCCAACACTCAGAATAATGACAGCAACAACACCGATCCACCAATCATCTCGCAACACCGAAACAAACAACATCATAATCGAAGTTTTGGTGGCAATGCTGGCAAAAGCGAGCATTTTATGCCAGATGTCTTGATCTTGACAGGCTTCATAAATAGGAATGAGTAAAGCTGCGATCATTGCGATTAAAATTGAGTCCACTTTTACCTCCTTTTGCAATTTATAGCGCTTCGCGCTTAGGCGGTCACTGATTATGGATCATTGATTTTGCGATCTATACGATGCACTTCATACCAACCCTTTTCATGATATTTCAAAACAATTGTTTTCGGGGTAAAAGTGATTAAAAAGATGTCTAGAAAAATCAGTCCTGGTGTCCGTTGCGGTTTCACTCTTTCGCAGACAATTCTTTCTTTGTCATGGGGATGCAGCATGATTTGAATTGCTTCTAAATAGGCTTTAGGAATGGCAATAATAATTTCCCACAAGACTCGTATCCATTCTCGCAACGGTTCTGGGGAAGCCCAACGACGAGGTAACAGTAAGGCAATGCTGACACCAATGATAATATTAGTCAAACTTAAATCTGCTGTCAGTAAAAACCAAATGGCTAAACGTAGAATTATATTAAGATAGGAGATCCCGTCCATAAGCTCCAAAATAGTAAGATTAACATTAAAGCCATCGCTCCAATTAAATGATCAAAGTTTTCAATGGCACGAGGAAGTTTAACGGTTGATTTTTTAAAGATGAACAGATAAGCCAGCCAACCGATCGCGATCGTGGCTAAGGGTTTAATGGTATTCTCGATCGTATAAGCTTCATAATAAAACACATTAGCAGCCACTAATCCTCCTAATAAAACCACCATTGCTAACCAAAAGCCCAGTTTTAAGTGACTTTTTTCCGTTGAGCGTTGATGGGGTAAAAAGATAAACTTCGCAAAAGAAATCGCAGTTCCCAAAGCGGCAATGTTCATGGCGACGACTTGCCAAGGTAAGAAGTTTTTACTGGTTAAAACTTTTGCCCCAAATCCTGATAATAAAGGAAACCCAGAGATGGAAAAACTTGCAATCATCAAAGCAATCCAAATCTCTGTCCGAATCGGTTGGTTTTGTAACTCTTTAAAGTTACGACTGGGTAAAATCCCTACAATTAAAAATAAAGCAGACTTGACTAACCCATGCGTTAAGGCGTAAAACCCCCCCACCACTGGCGCAGCAAGGACAAACCCTAACTGAGAAATCGTGTGAAAGGCAAGCATCCGTTTGGTGTCTTTTTCAAAAACGGCATAACCCACCCCTAACAACGCTGTCCCTACGCCAAAAAACCGAACAATGGGGTCAACCTCCTCAATCAGTAACGCACAGCGTACAAGGGGAAAAACCCCTGCTTTCACCACCACACCAGACAGCAGCGCTGAAACTGGAGATTCTGATTCTGAGTGGGTCAAGGGTAGCCATAACCCAGAGACAAAAATTCCTCCTTTTGCCAAGAGTCCAAGGAAAATCAACGCTGACGCATCCGCAGGAGACCCCCGTAACCCTGTAAAGGCAAAAGAATGATGAACTTGATACACTAAGGCAGCACCGACCAAGTAAAATAACATGGCAGTATTGCTCACAAACAGATAGCGCAAACCTACCCAAATGGCGCGATCGCTGCGGGGATAAGAAATTAATAAAAACGACCCGATGCTAATCACTTCCAACGCCACATAAAGACTAATAAAATCAGCACAGATAAAGGTGGCGTTAACACTGCCATGGAGAATGACTAACTGCATGAAAAAGAACGCAGTTTTCTCACTTTGCCAACAGTACAAAATAACGGCACTGGTGACAAGGGCGTTAGTTAAAATAAAAAGGCTACTCAGTTGATCCGCAATCAATATCACCCCAAAACTATCTAAAACTTGAATCTGAATTGGGTCAGGGTTTAAAAACAGCAAAGCACTATAAACCAGTGAAGTGACTGCTAGCCCTAAAGCTAACCAGCGAGACAGTTTCGGGATAAGATAGATGACAAACCCGACAAAAAAAGATAAAGCAATCCAAGCAAGGGTTATCTCGGTCATAGCTGATTATTTTCCTCGATCGCGCTCGTTTCTAATGTTGGATTATTTTTAGCGAGTTTCATCACCCCCACCAACATTAATGCTTGAATGGAAAACCCAATCACAATAGCTGTTAAAATTACCGCTTGTGGCACAGGATCACTATAAGCCACCCTTTCCGTTGTTGTCATAATCGGGACAAACAAACCACTGCGGGAAGCAACCAGCACATAAAAAGCAATAACCCCCGTACTCATGATGTCCATTGAGATAATTTTCATCACTAAGTTTTTCTTAAAAATAATGCCAAAAAAACCACAGAAAACAGTGGCAAACACAAATGCTTCTAACATCTTATTATTGTTATTTACGATTTATTGTCGGGTGGTCTCACCCATCATCATCAATTAATAATTTGGCAATGCTGACGTTGGCAGACCAGAATTGACAATTCATTCATCAGACCTTATGTAAAATTAATTGTTCATTATACATGATCAATTGATTCTCGTGTTTGGTTTTCCTACGCTCTACCGAATCTACCTTAATGTCTTGGAGAGGAACGGTTTCTTAATTTTGGCAAGAATATTTAACCGCTCGATCGCGTCCCCCTGCTTTGGCTGCATAAAGTGCTTGATCCGCTTGCTGCACTAGAGTTTTGCGAATCTGATCGGGTGCTGGAATGATGGCACTAACCCCTAAACTAATGGTTACATGAGAAGAAACTGATGATTGCTGATGGGGAATCTGCAAAGCAGCGATCGCGTTTCGCGCTCTCTCAGCGACAACCATTGCTTTTTCAGCAGAGGTATTGGGGAGAATCATCGCAAACTCTTCTCCGCCATAACGGGCAACTAAATCATCTGGACGATGGACAGCCCCTTGCAACGCGATCGCCACTTGTTGTAAACATCGATCGCCTGCTTGATGACCATAGTGATCGTTGTAGGGCTTAAACTGATCAACATCACATAAAATTAACGCGAGGGGTTGTTTTTCCCGTTGTAGGTGTTGCCACTGATGGTCTAAGACTTGATCAAAACAGCGACGGTTGGCAATTTGGGTTAAATCATCCTTAACCACCAGGGCCTGTAATTTTTGATTGGCTTGCTGCAATTGTTGATAGAGTTCTGCTTGATTGATTGCCACTCCTACTTGTGTTACAAGTTGCTGCAATAAAGTTATTTCCGATTGTTCCCAATGGCGAGGACCTCGACAATGATGAGCAATGAGCAATCCCCAAAGCCGATTGTGATTAAGAATAGGAATCACTAAGTTGGCTCGTACCTGAAAACTCTGCAACATTTCTTGGTAGCAACGATCAAGGTTCATGGTTTCAATATCCTCGATCGCAGCAACTTTTCCCTGAGCATACAAGAGCGAGCTTTTTTTTTCAAAACAAGGGTCTTCAATGGTTTGATTAAATAGGGGTTGCCAATCTTCTCCAACAGATTCAATGACCACTTTCCCTTTCCATTGGGAATCAAACTGATAGAGGATAACGCGATCGGTGTCTAGAAAGTCACGAATCTTTTCCACCGTGACTTGAAAAATCTCTTCTAAATCAAGGGAACTATGAACTTGTTGGGCAATTTGTGCCACCAGTTGTTCCCGAAAAGCCTGCTTGAACACTTGTTTTTGCAGCACTGGGGTTTCAGAATTCGCCTGCGCTTTCTCGTTTGAGGGCTTTTGGGAATGAAAGAAAGTGAGATTTTTCTGGTGAGAGTTATTCTTTAAAAACGAGAGCGCCGCTTCCGACTGAAGGGGTTCACTAACTAAATAACCTTGTATTTCTTGGTTTGAACAAGAGAAGGTTTGTAAATGCGCTAATTGTCCTAAAGTTTCAATTCCCTCAGCAACCACCCGCAAGTTCAACCCCTGAGCAAGAATTAAAACACTATCCACAATCGCCCGATCTCTGCTGCTTGTCTCAATATCTTTAATAAAAGTTCGATCGATTTTGACAGTAGTCAGGGGAAATTGTTTAATGGCATTGAGAGAAGAATAGCCCATGCCAAAGTCATCCAAAGCCACGTGAATCCCCATTTGCTGCAATTGCTCTAAAATCCAACGAGTGAGGTCAGTATTTTGAGCGACGGCGGTTTCGGTAATTTCAACTTCCAGATTCGATGGAGCAATCCCAGACAATTCTAAAATCTGCTGCACCTTCTCAACAAAGTCTGCTTTCTGAAAACAACGAGCCGAGACATTCACTGCCATCCGTAATTGGTGAATCCCCTGTTCATTCCATTGAGCAAGCTGCTGACAGGCTTCTTTTAAGACCCACTCCCCCAACTCACAAATCAGATCGCTTTCTTCAGCAAAGGGAATAAACTGTCCAGGAGACAATAACCCTTGCGTCGGGTGTTGCCAACGGATCAGGGCTTCTACTCCTGTAATTTTCCCCGTTTGCAGATTTATTTGCGGTTGGTAGTAGAGACAAAAGTTACCATTTTCCAGAGAGTGACGAATTTCTGTTTCTAAAGTCAGGGGGTTGATCGCCGATCGCAGGGAAGGGCTATAAATTTGATACTCATTTCTCCCTTGCTCTTTAGCGCTGTACATTGCTGTCTCTGCATTTAACAGCAAAGTTTCCCCATCTGTCCCATCATAGGGGCTAATAGCAATTCCCCAACTGGCTTTCACATAAACCTGATGGTCTAACAGAGAAAAGGGAGTTTGAAACACTTGCCTGATCGCACTAATTCGTTGTTCCAAACTGGCGCTATCCAGTTCCGATAAATCCCGTAAAATAATGATAAATTTATCTCCATGCCAGTGAGCCAGAAAGGAAGGCTGCTCCTGTAATTGCTCAGCGAGACTTTTAGCAACTAATCTTAACAGTTGATCGCCAGCGATATGACCAAGGGTATTATTGACCTGTTGGAAACGGTCTAAATCTAAAAAAATAACGGCAAAGAGTTCATCACTTCTAGCACTTTCATGACTCAGGAGGTTCAAGTGTTCCATCAACAGAAAACGATTGGGCAATTGAGTAATCGGATCATAGTGTTCTTGAAAATTGACACCCATGTTTAAAGCCTGTTGTCGAAAGTTATCGGTTAGGAGTTGTGCGATCGCCTTTGCCAATCTAATCTCTTCTTGTGTCCAACTTTCTATAGCGGATAATTGCTTTTGCTCCTCCCAAAGATTAAAAGAGTTTCGTAGTTGTCTTTTTTCTTCTGGAGTCTGTGGTGGACGACCTGCCCAGTAAATGGTTTGCGATCGCAGTTGACGAAAAATTGTCATATATCCCTGTTCTGCGGATGGCAGGGGAATCGTTAGCGCTGAACACACAGGGCGATCGCCAAAAGCCACTTCATACACCAATATCCCATCTTCCCCATCTTGTAAACAAATCTTACTTTGAGGAAGTAAACACCGTTCTCTACTTTCTCTGTCTCCAGTCTCCCTACATTTCCTGCCTTGATCATTTTTGATCTTTGCCGATAATCCTTCCCAGTCTATTCCACCTCCACATCCTTTAAAGTAATAGACAATCGTCTCTAATATCTCTGGAATTGGTAACTCATTTGTTCCTGTTGGTATTAAATCGCGAATTGCTTCCAAGACTGTTTCCTGATAAACCAAGGCGTTTTGCTCTCTTAACAATTGTTCAGTTGTGATTAAAAGTGGTAGCCGTTCACTGAGCAATTCTAATAACGCTAACTGACTTTCTTGCCAGCGTTGATTCTGACTATGATGAACTAGCAGCAATCCCCATAACTTTTGGCGTACAATCAGGGGAATGGTCAAACTCGATTTGATTTTCAACTGTTCTAAATACTTTAAATGGCAGGGGGAAGGCGCTGTATAAGTAACCTTTCCTCGACCATAAGGTAATTGATGCAGTTGTCTCCCCAGTTGCACATCCACTAACACCCGAGTTTGTTCCTCTAAAAATTTCTGACGAGCCGATTGTGGAATATCTGAAGCGGGAAACCTTAACCTTAAAAGTGAGGGCAAGGTATGGTTTTGATTAAGCTCCTCTGCAATCACTTCCCCACTGCCATCGGCTAAAAATTGATACAGAGCCACTCGATCAACGACTAAAAAGCCTCTAATTTCTCGCAGTGTCTCTTGAATTTTCTCTGATTCTATGTTCAGTTTCTCTTTCATCATTCCCTCTAGCTTGCCGTTTTCCACTTAAGTATATGTTTCATTAATTTTCCTTCTCTACTAAGATATTGCTTAAATGAGCTTGCTTTAACAATTTTTTAATGATTTATATCTAAAATAACAATTAATTCAAATCTTATGGTTAATTTTTAAGCAAACTTATTGAATGCTAATCATAAGCCTTTATAATTTTTCTCCACTCAACACAAAAATCGGATCAACCGCAGCAAAAACCTGTGTTGTTCCCCGTGTTTCCAAGCGATTGACAGACGATTGCACCACTTCTATGTTACGTGCTTGTAGATTGGCAAACCCTTCTGAGAGCCGATAGAGACTTTCCAAATTAGTTGCGATCGCCACCACACGACCTTCGGGCTTTAAATATTGCCAGACCTCTTCTAAAATTTTATGGACATTGCGTCCTCCTTCTAAACACACGCGATGGGGTGCTTCAGGCAATTGATCCAAACACTCTGGTGCAACTCCTTGAATCACGTGAACGTTTTTGACTCCAAAGCGAGTACAATTATGACGAATTAAATCCACCACTTCTTCATCCCGTTCTACTGCAAAGATCCGAGCGTGGGGACACAATAATCCCGATTCTACAGGAATCGTTCCTGTACCAGCGCCCACATCCCACAACACAGAACTTTCCTCTAGTCGCAGATAAGAAATCAGTAACAGTCTTACCTCTCGCTTGGTAAGGGGAATTCCTGGTAGTCTTTCAAATAAATAGTCGGGAATGCCAGGACTTTTATAGGGCCAAATTGAAGAAGCCATATTGATAATTGACAATTGATCATTAATAATTGATAATTGGTGATGAGTAGCTCAACCTTTCTTCTGAGAAACTCCCACAAAACCTTTCATCATTCCCTACAATTGTCCATTGTCGAGACCCTATTGTCAATTAACTCCGAACTCCTTGCTCAATTATGAACTGGTGGCGTAAGCTCAAAAAAAATTCTTTAGCCCGTTTAGGGGCTTCTTTTCTCCTCATTTTTTACGTAATTGTGATTGCTGCAGACTTTGTCGCGCCTTACGATCCTTACACATCTGAAATCAACGGTTCTCTCCTTCCCCCGACTGAAATTTATTGGCGCAATCAACAAACCCCAGCATGGATTGGCCCTCATATTTATCCCACACAGCAAGGAGAAATAGATTTAGACACAGGGGAACAAGAGTTAATTGTTAATTTTAATCAGCCCTCTCCCTTGCGCTTATTTGTAAGAGGAAGTTCCTATAATCTTCTTCGCCTTCGCCTTCCTCTCCCTCCCAATTTTGAGCCAGTGGAGCTATTTTCAGGCTGGGAAGTCAACTGGCATTTATTTGGCACAACTGGGGAAGCGAAATATCATCTTTTAGGCACAGATGAACAAGGAAGAGATCAGTTTTCTCGCCTCGTACATGGGGGAAGAATTAGCTTATTTATTGGTTTATTTGGAATTGCGATTTCTTTCCCATTAGGCATGATTTTTGGGGGAATTTCTGGCTATTTTGGCGGTTGGGTTGACGCGATCGTGATGCGCTTTGTGGAAGTTTTAATGAGCATTCCCACCATTTATTTATTAGTAGCATTGGCTGCAGTTTTACCCGCAAGTTTAAGCAGTTCTCAACGCTTTTTACTAATTGTTGTTATCACTTCATTCGTCAGTTGGTCAGGGTTAGCTAGGGTCATCCGAGGACAAGTTTTATCTATTAAAGAACGAGAATTTGTGGAAGCAGCACGAGCATTAGGAGGCAATTCATTTTATATCATTCTTCGTCATGTCCTTCCGCAAACAGCCACTTATATTATCATTTCCGCTACTCTTTCCATTCCCAGTTTTATCTTAGCGGAATCGGTCTTAAGTTTAATTGGTTTAGGAATTCAACAACCTGATCCTTCTTGGGGAAACCTTCTTTCTGTGGCGACAAATGCTTCAGTTTTAGTGTTACAACCTTGGCTCGTTTGGCCACCAGCGATTATGATTATTTTAACCGTTTTAGCGTTTAATTTATTAGGGGATGGCTTAAGAGATGCCCTCGATCCACGTTAGAATAAAGATTGGTCTCTCATTAAACTGAACAATGCGTAATTTTCTCAAGCAACTTTTAGCCACTTTAATTGGTAGTTTTCTCGGATTAGTTCTCTTTTCACTGGTTGGTACAGGGAGTTTAGTCGCACTATTATTATTAGTGGGAACTCGCAATCAAGAACCTCAAATTCCCTCAGATTCAATTTTAGTCCTCGATATCTCAAAACCCATTCAAGATAATAGTCCCCCTCTCAGTGTTGCCGAAACAATTCTTGAAGAAGAAACCAGACCTTTAACGTTGCAGAAAGTCTTAAAATCTCTAGAAAAAGCTAAGGAAGACGATCGAATTAAAGGGATTTTATTAGATGGTAGCAAAGGAACAACGGCGACTGGTTATGCTGTTTTAAAAGAAGTTCGTCAGGGTTTGGCAGACTTTCAAGCAGCAGGAAAACAAGTGTTTGCTTATGATTTGAATTATAGTGAGAAAGAATATTATCTCGCTTCGATCGCTGATCAAATTTTCTTAAACCCGATCGGCAATTTAGAGATTAACGGTTTAAGATCAGAACAAACCTTCTTCTCTGGAGCTTTAGATCAGTACGGAATTGGCATTCAAATAATTAGAGTGGGAGAATATAAGTCTGCTGTTGAACCGTTTATTCGTCAGGACTTTAGCCCAGAAAATGAAGAACAACTCACAGCGCTTTTGAGCGATCTTTGGGGAGAATTTTTAAGCAGTGTTAGCGACGGAAGAGACATTAACAATCAGCAACTGCAAACCATTGTTAATCAGCAAGGCTTTTTATTAGCAAAAGAAGCACAAGCAGCAGGGTTAGTAGATGAACTTGCTTATGAAGACGAAGTCGGAGAAAAACTAAAAGGTTTGATGGGAGAAAAAGATTCCTTACGAAATGTTTCCTTAAATCGTTACAGTGAAACGGGAAGAGAGACTGAGCAAACTTCAGAAAATAAAATTGCTGTATTCTACGCTCAAGGCAACATTGCCACAGGAGAAGGGACGCTAGAAAATGTTAGCAGCGATCGCGCTAGCCGACAAATTAAAAAACTGCGAGAAGACGAGCAAGTCAAAGCAGTTGTCATACGCATCAACAGTCCTGGTGGGAGTGCAACGGCTTCAGATGTGATTTTACGAGAATTGCAACTAACCGCCCAAGAAAAACCTGTGATTGTTTCAATGGGAAATGTGGCAGCATCAGGAGGATATTGGATTGCGTTAGCAGGGAGTCGGATTTTTGCTCAACCTAACACCGTCACGGGTTCGATCGGGGTCTTTGGACTTTTGCCCAATTTGCAAGAAATCGCCAATGAAAACGGGATTACTTGGGATGAAGTCGCCACAGGAGATTTAGCAGGATTAGACACCATTTCTCGCCCAAAAACCGACCAAGAGTTAGCAGTGTATCAAGAAGTCGTTAATCAAATCTACGATCAATTTTTGACCAAAGTGTCCGAAGCTAGAAACATCCCCAAACAACGAGTTGCCGAAATCGCCCAAGGTCGCGTGTGGTCGGGAAAAGATGCACAAGAGATCGGATTAGTGGATGAATTAGGAGGATTAGAAAGCGCGATCGCCTATGCAGCAGAAAGCGCTGAATTAGGAAACAATTGGCAATTGCAGGAATATCCCAGATTCAATCCCTTTGAGCAACGCTTTTTAAGACAATTCGTTGGCACTACAGAAACTCCCCTCGACAACCGTGTCCAAAAACTCCGCAGTGTGTGGGAAGGATTGCGCTCCCTCAATGATCCTAATCATGCTTATGCTCGTCTTCCCTTTGAATTTTGGCTAGAGTGACATGAGTTCCTTAATTATTAATTGTCTCGAAAATTTCTGCTAAAATTAAGCCAAAATTCGCACACAGTAGGATGGTAAATCTGATGTCTCGATCGCACCTAATTCAAGCAACCGTTATTAGCTTCCTCCTAGGGAGTCTCGGATCACCGGCTCTGGCTCAACCGAACTCGGAAGGAGAAGGTTCTTTCAACCCCAATGCAATTGTTTATGAAGATGTCGCCGATTTATTTCAAAAAGCAGCAGTGTTTGAGTCTGGAGAATTTTTTAGATATCGCAACCCGATTATGGAATCCCTAGAATTGATTTTCGGGATTCCTAACGCCAAAACATCAGGACTATCCGCTTTCCCCGAACAAGAAGTTATGCGTGATGCTAACTTAGTTAATACCCTATACGAAGACTATTTAGAAGCGCAAGCAGGGGGAGTCCCGATCATCACCCGTGACTTAGAAAACCCCTATGATACCTCTCTTGGGTCTCCAGACTATCCAGGAGTAGAGTAGTTAGGTTAGTCAAAAAATCCAGGGTGCAGGAGTTGAACCTGCCTAGGGCGAATTATGAGTTCGCTGCCTCAACCGCTCGGCCAACCCTGGTGATCCGTTAAATTTCAAGTTCAATTGTACATCCCAAATTCTAGGAAACGCAAAATTTCAGATGAAATTCAATTTCACTATCGCTTTTATTTTAATTTTCGTTGTGGTCATGATTGGCAGTGGGGTGATCAGTGGTTTGACAGGATATCGCATTGGCTATGAAGCATTGCAACAAGTGTCACAACCGCGAACGAAAACCGCTCAGAAAGGTCTGCGCGATCGTCTGTCTGAATCTTCAGGGAAACAAGCAACCATTGTCTCAGAAGCTAAAATTCTGCAACAAGTGAACAGGGTAATGAACCGTAGTCAAGACAAAGCCATTCCCCTCGATGGAAATAAAGCATCCTCCGATCAGGACAGTTTTATAGAATCGCCGTAAGCATCATAGAATATTAGTGATGGTTTCTTTTCCATCTACAATCCATGTCTGGAAATGCGTTAAGTTGTCTGTTGTTTGGAGCAAGTGCGTTTGAATTGACAATCACCGTTCAAGATTTGCTTTGGCGGTTATTCTCAATCTTCTTATTGATTGCCATTAATGGTTTTTTTGTCGCTGCAGAATTTTCAATGGTTGCTGTGCGTCGATCGCGCATCAGCCAGCTTGTGGAAAACGGCGACCTGCAAGCACAAGCCGTACAAACCCTCCAACGTCGCCTCGATCGCCTCCTCTCCACCACCCAACTGGGAATTACCCTTTCTAGTCTCGCCTTGGGCTGGATTGGAGAAAGTACAATGGCTGTTTTGGTCGCCACAGGCTTAGCTAACTTCCCCATTCCTCAACAATGGACAGGAGCAATTGGACACTCGATCGCGATCCCGATCGCCTTTTTCCTCATTGCCTACTTACAAATTATTTTAGGAGAACTCTCTCCCAAATCCGTCGCCCTCCACTACACTGAACAAGTCGCTCGTTTACTCGCCCCCCCAAGTTTAGTGATTTCTCGCCTGTTTCACCCCTTCATCTGGGTACTGAACCAATCGACCCAAACCTTACTTCATCTGGTCGGACTCGAATATAGTCCCCATAGTTGGTACAATCGCGTCACCTCAGAAGAATTAAAACTCATCATTGCTACCGAACGCGAATCGATCGGACTCGAAGCAGAAGAACGAGAACTCCTCAACAACGTTTTTGAATTTAGTGAAGTCTTGGTGGAGGAAATCATGGTTCCCCGCACCAAAATTACCTCTGTTCCCAAAGAGGCCACATTTTCCGTCCTCCTCAATGAAGTCGTTAAGGTGGGTTATTCCCGTTACCCTGTCACTGGAGATTCTCTCGATGATATTGTCGGTCTGATTGACTTCAAAGAATTAGCCGTTCCTCTAGCTAAAGGTCACCTCACTCTTCCAACCATAATCACCCCTTGGATTCGTCCAGTACGCTTTGTCCCCGAATTTACCCCCCTTGGAGAACTGTTAGGCATCATGCGCCGTTCTCGCTTAGAAATGGTGATGATTGTCGATGAATTTGGGGGAACAGCAGGTCTAGTCACCTTGAAAGATTTAATCGATGAAATCATTGGCGATGACAGCCAGCTAGGGGGGAGTCTGACAGGAGAAGAAGAAGTCACGCTACAGATGTTGGATGAACAAACCTTTCTCGTTCAAGCACAAATGAACCTAGAAGAAGTCAATGAACTCTTAGACCTAGAATTACCCATTACTGATGAATATCAAACCATTGGCGGGTTTTTACTCTATCAATTCCAAAAAATTCCCAAGCAAGGAGAAACCCTTTCCTATGGCAACCTAGACTTTACAGTCGTCGCTGCCGATGGCCCGCGCTTGTATCAAATTCGGATTTATCGCCATGATCCTTACCCACCAGAAGAAACTGAAGATCGGGATTTCGATGAAGAAAGAGAAAAACATGACCCTACCATCTAATTGTTTTTTTCTTCCCACCAGCGCTGAATTCCCTCAGCAAGGGTATCTGCTAGTTGTGCTTGCGCTTGCGAGTCAATAATCCAATCAAACTCAGTGGGATGAATCATAAACCCTAACTCTAAGAGTACCGCAAGGGTGGTGTGAGGGCGGGTGAGAGCCAGGGTATTCCAGAAAACACCATAGGAAGGGCGATCGAGCTTCTCAATCAGATAATTGTGCAGAAAGACCGCTAAATCATGGGCGGGGGGATTATACCAAAATACGCCAATCCCAGAAGTGTTCAAGGCATCGCCGTCATCAGGGAGGGCGTTATAGTGAAGAGAAAGGGCGATCGCGGGTTTGAGGTCATTAATCATGGCGACGCGCTCTCCTAAAGAGACAAATTTGTCCGTTTCTCGCGTCATCTCAACCCTTGCGCCCAAATTCTCTAGGCGATCGCGCAACAGCTTGGACACAATTAAATTGACACTCTTTTCAGGATAACCTGTCGGTCCCCTAGCTCCCAACTCTTCCCCCCCATGACCAGGATCAAGTAAAATGCTCATCCCAGAAAGGGGTCTGGCCTCGATTTTTTGAGGAGGATGCTTCAGAGATAAAATTAAGCTGCTTCCTTCATAACGGAGCATATAGCCCCATTGCTGGTCTGATTTGAGATGGAACGTATATTTCACGGTTTCGGGGTCGATCTGTTCCCAATCCAAACGTTTAATCAGGGGGTCATCATCCAAGCGAATCGTATCCGTTTGCGCGGTGGTATGGTGAAGGGTAAGAGTAAACGTCTCATTGCCCTGTTTTACGCTCACCGGGACAGGTATTTGTAAGGGAAAGATGATTTGTGTGGTCTTGTCCGTTTGTCGCCCTAAAATGCTCCGAATTAGGGTGTGAGGAGGGGGCTGGGGGGAGGTCACTTGCGTTTCCCTGGCCTGAATCCAAGCACCATAACTTAAGCGCAGCCAGTCTCCTTCCCGTCCATTCACGGTCGCCATTGTCCCCTTGGGAAGGGGGGTCAGACGAGAATAACTGGTGCTAGGGCCAGTGCGGACCGCTCCCATTTCTGCGGTTACTTCTACCACAGGTAAAGCCTCTGGATCGAGAATCGTAATCTCTGCTGTGTCCGCAGCCGTAATCATTTTATCCCCTAACTGCATTTGATAGATAGGATTGCCAAGAGAACCAATTTGGCGCGATCGGAAACAGCCTTGATAAAGTTGGGTAAACTGAGGAAGCGGTTGATTGTCTCCTGTTAAAACGGCATAATTGGGGGGAAGGGGGTGTCGAACTTGTTCGGTCAGAGGAATCCTTTGATGGTTTAGAATAACAGAAACCTCTCCTTGAGGCGATCCCACTACTTCTAGACAAATTAATTCTTCAGCTAAACGGGCAAGAGGTTGCAATGGTGTGAGAGAATTTTCAGCAAAGCCTCCTGTTGAGGGTGGGACTGGAACTGGGGAAATGCGAGTTACCTGCACTTTCATCTTTTGATTGTTGTATTGTAAAGTAAACTGATTCTCTCCCATTTCCAGAGGGAAGCTCGGAGCAAAATGTCCAGAGGGACTCTGTTTGATGATGTTGTTATTAACTTTAACAGTTCTCGGGGCTGTACCAATGAAAAAAATTCGCTCAGCAGTGGTTTCATGCTCTTGAGGCGGATAAACCACCACAAGACCTTGCTGGGTTTGACCAAAAGCCGAGAAATTCAAAGCACTGATGAGGAAGAGTCCAAATAAAAAAGGGGTTAACCAATATTTCATCCGTAAAATCTTATGAAAGGATTAATCACATTTTAGGGAAACTTGTTTTTTTAAAGATTAGTGTTAAGCTCAGTGATAAAAATCATCGTAAATTTAAGGAGAGAACTTAGAAATGAATATTGTTATTGGCCTTGCTATTGGTCTAGTAGTTGCTGTTGTTGTTTTTATTATCAAGGAGAATGACAACAAAGGCTTGAAGGAAAAACAACAAGAAAGACTTGAAGCTCAAAGGCAAGATTTAGAAAAAGAGCATCAAAAGCGACTCGAACAAGCTACATATCGCTTACGACAAGATTACGAAGCTCAAACTGAACAACAGATACAAGAAGCTGTCCATCAACAAGTCGCCATCGCCCAACAAAATGCGGAAGCAGAAATGGAGCAATTGCGTCAAACCTTAGAGGAAACTCGCCAAGCACTTACACAACAACAGAGCGATCGCGAACAATTAGAAATACAAGTCGAAGAATTACGCGATGAACTTCAACAAACAAACAGTGATTATCAACAGCAAATCCAATCCTTAGAACAGGAAAAAGATAGCGCAATTGTTCAAACTAGAAGTGAATATGAAATCCGTATTCAAGAATTGAATCAGGCATTGGCTTTAGCCCAAGAGAGAATCACACAACTGGAAGCAACGCCAGAGGTAGAACCAGAAGAAGTGGATACGGACTTTACCAATGAACAAGCTCTAGCTTCTGTTGTCAGTGAATTCCAAGAACCAGAAGTTGAAGAAAAACCAGTTTCAGAAACTTTCAATGCTGCTGATTTAGAAATGGAATCAGTGACAGAGGAAGCACCTTCTCCTGAAACTAATTTACAAGCATCCCCTGATTTAGAAGTTGAAGAAGTAGTAGAACTGGAGGATTCTTCTCTAGAAGACGCGGGTATTGAGGAAGAGGTGGAAGAGTTAGACCAGTTCTTTTTTGAAGATGAAGATGAACCCGCTTCACAAGGGACAATCAGCGATGATGATGAATTTGCTGATTTCTTTGCCGATGTTGAGGAAGAACAATTGGTCAATGAAGATAAAACGACAATTCAGCGTACAGACACTGAACTCCTCCCAGAAACCTTAGTTGTTTCTGGTCAAGATGAAGATAGTGAGTTTGATCGCACTTCACAAGGGACAATCAGCGATGATGATGAATTTGCTGATTTCTTTGCCGATGT
>CAYXDG010000052.1:0-2436 GCA_964463655.1 uncultured Dactylococcopsis sp. | reverse complement strand
TACAGACACTGAACTCCTCCCAGAAACCTTAGTTGTTTCTGGTCAAGATGAAGATGATGAGTTCGATCGCTTGTTTGAAGAGACAGAACCCAGCAAAACTCAAGTCTCTGCGGATGACATTGAAGAGTTAGATGATTTGTTTGCTGACGACGAAGACTTGAAAGGTAAAGAAGAAAGCAAAAAGACAAGCACAGGTGATGAGGAGTTAGATAGTCTGTTTGATCTCTTGGAAGACAATCAGGATCAATCAAAAAAAAACACCTGATTGAACAATTAATGACTTGGGGAATTCTACACTCAGCGATCATCCCCCAAGTCATCGCCGATGATCGCCATGAAAGCGATCTGGTTCGCGCAATGGTAGCCCTGACATTAGGACGATTAATAGCTGGAAAAACAGTGAATCGGGACATTGAACAGGCGCTAAGTTGTTTAGGAATGCTCAGTCGCGATCGCGCTTCTCTGGTTCGTAAAAAAGCAATTCAAGCCCTAGGAAAGATTAATTCTCCCTTAGTGACTTCTCATCTCGAACGAGCATTAAAAGATGCTGATCCTGAAGTGGTCAGCGTAGCTAGTCACACCATACAAAATTATAAACGGGCTGCGATCGCTCAGTCTTCCCAGAAACAACTTCCTAGAAATAGCGCTGCTCTCGACTTATTCAAAAACTCAGAATCATGAAACGACCACTGCTTTTAATGGGGTCAATCTTTTGGTTGGGAATCAGTGCTTGTAGCGATTTAGAGATTATACCATTTTGAACAATTAGCGCTACAAAGTGACGACTACCGCCCCCCTTAATAACGGGGGTTTGGGGGGATAAAGGATCATGATGGGGCTGTGGATGATTCACAAGTGTTTGCTAGTGCGGAAAATGGCTTAGATATTCCTTTTGGGATGGCTTTTAATGAAGAATATTTCTTCTTAGGAAATCATAACCAAGTGCGCCGCTACCCTTATCAAAAAGACAGAATAAACTAACAGGAAAAGGTGAAAAAATTGCTGATTTGCTAGGGGGAGGATATCGACAACATTGGACAAGAAATGTGATTTTATCTCCTGATGGGGATCAATTGTATGTCTCGATCGGGTCGCGGAGTAATGTCAGTGAAGAACCCCTTCCTCGCGCTTCTGTTCAAGTGATGAACTTGGATGGATCAAATCAAGAAACCTTTGCTTTTGGTCTAAGAAACCCAGTAGGATTAGATTTTCATCCTGAAACAAAAGCCCTTTACACAACCGTTAACGAACGAGATGGGTTAGGCGATGATTTAGTTCCCGAATTTATCTCATTCAACATCGCAATGACCAATAATCAGCCATCAGTAGTAGGGTGGGCAATGCCCACCAAACGATCATCATTCAGATATTGATTAATTGTATTCAGACTACTCACACAGAAAAATGCTACCTAAGCAAAGGAAAGCCTAATTTTTCTCGTTGCTCGTAATACTGATGAGCCGTTTTTCTGGCTAACGAACGAATCCGACCAATATATCGGGTACGCTCGGTTACTGAAATGACTCCCCTAGCTTCCAACAAATTAAACGTATGAGAGCATTTAAGCACGTAGTCTAAACTAGGCAACACCAAACCTTGTTCGGTCAACTGCTTAGCTTCCTCTTCATAAAGCGTAAATAATTTGAACAGTAGTTCTGGATTAGAGGCTTCAAAATTATAAGTACATTGTTCAATCTCACCTTGGAGATAAACATCCCCATAATTTAGTTCATCATTCCACTGAATCTTGGTTAGTCCATCAACCTCTTGCAAATACATGGCAATGCGTTCTAAACCATAGGTGATTTCGATGGAGACAGGGTGACAATCAATTCCGCCACACTGCTGGAAATAGGTGAATTGTGTAATTTCCATCCCATCAAGCCAAACTTCCCAGCCAACTCCCCAAGCTCCCAAAGTCGGCGATTCCCAATTATCTTCAACAAATCTTACATCATGATCTTCAGGGATGATCCCCAACGATCGCAACGAATCAAGAAAAACTTCTTGAATATTTGGGGAAGATGGCTTAATTAGAACTTGATACTGGTAATAATGTTGAAAACGATTGGGATTCTCTCCATATCGTCCATCCGTTGGGCGACGACAGGGTTCAACATAAGCAACTGACCAAGGTTCTGGCCCGATCGCCCGTAAGAAAGTATGAGGACTCATGGTGCCTGCGCCTTTTTCCGTATCGTAAGGCTGAGCAATTAAACAACCGCGATCGCGCCAAAATTGACTGAGAGTAGCAATCACCGACTGGAAATCTTTTACAGACATTCTCGACTTTTCCAAAAATTTTTGCTCAATTAGCTTTCCTTATTGTGCCACAATCCCCACGTAGCAAGAGCAAAGAAAAAAAAAGAAAAAAAAAGGGTAAAAGGGTTGACACTTTGAGAAAGAGGGATTATATTGGTTAATGCGCTCGAAAAC
>CAYXDG010000051.1:0-25322 GCA_964463655.1 uncultured Dactylococcopsis sp. | reverse complement strand
CACCGTTGCCATCAAGGACTTTAATGGGCATAATTTTGGCTTTATAGGCAATCCCCGCTACGCCGTAGTTATTATTGGTTGATTGGGCGATCGTCCCTGCAACGTGCGTCCCGTGTCCTACATCATCATCTGCTGGGACGCGATCGTTGACAAAATCATAGCCTTTGACCAACTCGGTGTCTTTCAAGTCGGGGACTTGACTAACTCCCGTGTCAATCACCGCAACGGTTACGCCGTCTCCTTGTGCGTCATCCCAAGCCTGTTCGAGGTTAATGCTGCGGAAGTTCCACTGTTGGTTATAATAAGGGTCGTTAGGAATGGTGAAAGTCTGATAGCGATAGTTGCGATCGATGGCTTCTGTTGTTCCTTTGAGCAGTTTTTTCAGAGGATTGAGTGTGGGGAGTTTCTCCTCTGATTTGAGCAGATAAACCCGATCGCGATCAGAAAATTTACTGTTTAATCGGGTTGTTACTTCGTATTTCTCGGCTAAAGTCTTTAATTTACTCTCAATCACTTCTTGGGGAACATCTTCTCTAAAATCGAGGACATAAGAGTGATAAGTTCCCTGTTGGGCCGATCCTGTAAAATTCCAAAGGGCAAAGGTTACCCCAAGGAAAAATAAGCTGAAGATAAGAAATCGTTTCATGATTTTTGTGGTGAGTTCCTATTTATCCGCTATTTTAGAACAAGTTTTAGCCACTGACCCCTTTGATTCCAAGTCTTAAATTTTAATCTGATTTTTCCTCTTCTTCTTCAAACTCATGAGGATGGGTTGGGGGAATTCCTTCAATGAGAATTAATTCTTCAATTACCTCTTTCACAATTGGCGCTGCGACTGTCGAACCATAGGATAAGTGTCTTCTGGGTTCATCCACTACTGCCAAGATAACATAACGGGGGTTTCTGACTGGAAAAATGCTCACAAAACTGGTAATTTTATCATTAGTATAATATCCTCTTGGACTGGCTTTTTCCGCCGTTCCTGTTTTTCCCGCTAACCGATAACCAGGAATTTTTGCGGTTTTTCCACTTCCTTGACTGACGACTGTTGCCATCATTTCTAACACTTGCTGCGCGGTTTGTGGGGAAAAAACTTGCTGAGTTTCAGGGAATTTTTGACTGACTAATTTTCCGTCTTGATCCACTAATCCTTTGACCACATGAGGGGTAACTAATTTCCCGCCATTCGCGATCGCGCTATGGAGTTGAGCGAGTTTAATTGGGGTTAAAGAAAACCCTTGACCAAAGGCAGCAGTGGCGGGTTCAATGGGATAATTCACAAACTGAAACATCGGCTTAATATAACCAGGAGTTTCTCCCATTAAATCTATTCCCACTTTGCTTTCTAAACCGAGTTGGTGCAGTTTATTATAATAATCTTTAGGGGACATTCTTTGCATAATTTTCACCATTGCGATATTACTAGAAACCTGTAAAATTTCGGGGAGACTAATGTAGCCATGACCGCCATTGCTAAAATAATCATGGTTGCGAATTGTCCATCCTCCCACTTCAATTTTTCCTGGATCGTAGATTTTTGTCTGAGGAGTAATTAATCCCGCATCGAGGGCGATCGCAATATTAATGGGTTTAAAAGTTGACCCTGGTTCATATAAATCTGTCACCGCCCAATTCCTCATATCTTCTAAGTTAGCCTTAAAGTAGAAGTTAGGATCAAAGGTTGGTTCGGTGACTAAGGATAAAATTTCTCCAGTGTGAATATCCATCACCACAATTGTTCCCCGCTTCGCATAAAACTCCCGCATTTGTTTTTTTAGGGCTTGATGAGCAAAGCGCTGTAGGTTAATATTAATAGTGAGTTGGAGTTTTCTTTCATCAAAACCAATGGCTTCGGGAGGGAGAGAAACAGGTAAAATATCTTCTCTTCGGGTACGTTTGATAGCTGAAATTTTTTGCGGAGAACGAGTTAAGATGTTTTCCTGAGTAAATTCAACCCCTGTTTTTCCCCGATGATCGTCTTCTTGGACATATCCGATGACATTGGCTGCTAATTCTTCATAAGGATAATAACGGGCATAATCTTTACTTAAATCTAAGCCAGCATCATTAATCTTGCGGATTTTATCAGCCATTTCTTCAGTTAAATGTTCTCGAAAACGGATTCCTGTTCTCTGTTTTTTGAACTGTTCTAATAACTCAGAAGGGTTAGCATTTCCTAAAATATGCGCTAATTTTTGTGCAATGACTTCAGGAGATTTATCAAATAAAGCAGGATGAATATATAGGGTATAAACGAGGCGATCGGTGGCTAAGACATTCCCACGGCGATCGATGATTGATCTGCGAGGAATGTAAGATTCAAGAGTCGTATTTTGTTGGCTTTCTGCTTTTTTTTGTAGTTCTTCCCCCTGAACAATTTGCAGGTGATAGACTCTGACACCTAATCCCACTGCGGCGCTAAAGAGAAATAGCCAAACCAGCAGTAATCTTCGTAATTCCCAACTCATTTTCTGTATCATTTTTAATAACCTAGAGGACGATCGTTAATTTGAGGAGGTTCAAGTTTTTCTGGAGAAGAAGCGTCATTGTCTGGAGACTCAGGAATGGGTGCGGGTTGAAGATAAATCATGCGATCGGGGGTTAGGGGAACTAAGTTTTGACGAGTTCTGTTCCCCGATTCAATAATTTCATCTTTCAGTGCTTCATTAATACTGATAACAGTTCGTTCATGACGTTGTAAAGTTTGTAGCTTTTCATATTGACGATTCCAAAGCTGTTGGGTATAAACAGTTAAACCATACATGACTAAAGTTATAGCGATCCCGCCTAATGTCAAGACAGAAGAAGTATATTGAAATAATAATAAAACCCGAATCAAGATTGGGAAATTTTTTTGATTTCTCCGAGGACGATTCCGCCATTGTGGAGGAAGTGGTCCAGAGCTTACTCTCGACCCAGAAGATTTTCGGGAAGGAACAGGATTAGACTTGGCTTTTGATTTTGACACAACAAACATAATTAAATTTCCCAGATTTGTGTTAGCAATGGTTTGATCACAACAAATTGCCCTGATTTTAACATCATCATTAATCATTAATTAAATTTATGCTTTTATTGCAATTTAGCACCTCTCACTATTGTCGCAAAGCCAGACTGGCTTTAGGTTATAAAAAAATAGCATACCCAGTGGAAAATTTAACGCCAGGTTTCCACATTTTCAAATTAAAACCTTTGACAGGTCTGACCACTGTTCCTGTTTTACAAACTTCTTCAGAAGAGACAATAGGCGATTCAACAAGGATTTTACACTATTTAGAAACCCATCATCCCCAACCGAGTTATACCCTGTCTCATCCTGAGAATAACCGCTATGCTTGGTTATTGGAAGATTGGTTGGATGAAAGCATTGGGACAGCAACTCGCTTTGTATATTACCATTGGCGATCGCAGGAAGGGAAATCCTATAATCCTAGTTTTTCCAGTCAGTTGGTGATCAACATTGTTCGTCGTCAATATGGGATTACTCCTGCGACCGTTCAACTGGCTAAAGAACGTCTAGAACAAGGGTTTAAGGTTCTTTCCCCTTGGGAAAAACAACCGTTTTTGGTTGGGGAAGCGTTGAGTGTTGCCGATATTGCTGCCTCTGCGTTACTCAGTCCTCTTGCCTTAATTCCCCACTATCGCGATCATTATCCTTGGTTGTTTCAACGGATTACGGAGATTCATCAGCGATGCGGAGAACCCCTCCCACCTGGGATAATTGATAATTAATCATTGGTTCATAGTTCTTTAATCCCCCCCTAACCTCCTCACTAAAGCTCCAGCTTCGCAAAGAAAACCAATAACCAATCAATAACCAATAACCAACGAAAAATGACCAATCCTTTTTTAAAGCAGTTAGAAGCGAGTTCAAAACGATTGTTTAACCTGTTAGGGAAGTTTGAACAGCCGTCGATTTTGGTGGTGGGAGATTTGGCGTTAGATGAGTTTGTAACGGGGGAGGTGGAACGTCTCTCGCGCGAAGCGCCTGTTCTGATTTTACGTCATGAAAAGACTGTTCAAATACCGGGCGGTGGGGCGAATGCGGTGTATAATTTGGCTAAGTTGGGGGCGCAAGTGCAAGTGGCGGGACTCATTGGCGATGACCCCCAAGGCTTGGCACTAAAAGAGATTTTTGTCAAGGCTGGGGTGGGGATTCAAGGTCTCATTGCTGAACCTGAGCGTGCTACGGTGACGAAAACTCGCATTTCAGGTCACGCTCGTCAATCGGTCACTCAGCAGATTGTGCGCCTCGATCGCAAACCCGATCGCAAACCCACTGAAGCCTCACTAGCACAATTGTCTAGTTTTGTCAAGGATTGTCTGGCAAAAGTGGATGCTGTGGTTTGTTCTGACTATGGGGATGGGGTGTTTAGTTCTGGGGTGATTGCATCTGCATTGTCTCATGATTGCGCGATCGTGGATACTCAAAGCAATCTCCCTCGCTTTCAAGGAGCGACTTTATTCACACCGAATCTTCCTGAAGCCGAGAAAGCAGTCGGTTACGCGATCGCTGATGAGACCCAACTCCACCAAGCTGGAGAAGACCTATTAAAATTAACCCAAGCTCAATATATTCTCATCACGCGAGGAGAACAAGGAATGAGCTTATTTTCCCAGACTGGAGAAGTGCATCATATTCCTCCGTTTAATCGTACAGATGTCTTTGATGTTACAGGTGCTGGAGACACTGTCGTTGCTGCATTAACCATGAGTTTATGTGCTGGAGGAAGTGCTTGGGAAGCTGCGGTGTTAGGAAATCTTGCAGCCAGTATTGTTGTCCGTCAGTTTGGGACAGCGACAACCCGCAGAGAAGAGATGGAACTGGCGCTACAAACCTTGTTAGATGATCCGAGTTTACTAGATAATGAAACCTGAGTCGAGGATGCTGCATTGGAGACAGGGAGGAAGCGCGATCGGGATTTCAACTGTTAAAATGCGACTTTAGTGGGTAACTAATGTGAAAATGAAACATCAAAAGCAAACGCCTCATAGTGGTTATCATTGGGCTGGAGAAGAAACCCGTTTTTTTGAAGGATGGTATTATCGCGTCACGCTTCCAGAAATTAACCAAACCTTCGCCTTCATGTACTCCATTGACGATCCCGCAGGCGGAACGCCCTACAGTGGTGGCGCAGCGCAAATACTTGGCCCCGATGACGAATACTTTTGGCGCACCTTCCCAAATGTTAACGGCTTCTGGGCTGATTATACCAGCTTAGGACTCGGACATTGGCAAAAGCGCCCCTTAGCCAGTTTCCCGCGAGAACTTACCCGCAATCAGTTTAATCAGCAAATTGAGGAAGGTTATCAAGCAACCGCGACTCTCAATCAAGGAAAACTCTATCACCCTCCCACCCGAGACTGGGTAACGTGGGAATATGAAATTAACCCCATCTTTGGCTGGGGAGACTCTCATCGTCCCCAAAAAGCAACCGCAGGGTGGTTATCCTTCCTTCCTCTGTTTGAACCAGGATGGCAAGTTTTAATGGCGCATGGACTGGCCACAGGTTATATTCAATGGCAAGGGAAGACTTATAATTTTACCAATGTCCCTGCTTATGGGGAGAAAAATTGGGGACGAGCGTTTCCCGTAAAATGGTTCTGGATTAATTGTAATGCCTTTAGAGATGAACCTGATTTGGCTTTAACGGCTGGGGGAGGAAGACGAGAGGTTTTAGGCTTGGGAGAAGAAGTAGCGCTGATCTGTTTTCATTATCAGGGAAAGTTTTATGAATTTGTCCCTTGGAATTCGGAAGTTTCTTGGGAAATTCAACCTTGGGGAGAATGGAAAATGAGCGCGATCGGCCCAGAATTATCTGTAGAAGTTATAGGAACAACTGATCGACTTGGAACCCTTTTACGAGCGCCAACGGAACAAGGCTTACAGTTTTGTTGTCGAGATACCATGCAAGGTCAGGTATCTCTAAAATTATATCAGCGCAATGGAAAACTGCTTTTCGAGGCTTCTAGCAACAATTGCGGGTTAGAAGTTGGCGGAATCCCTTGGTTAAACACTTGGATTAATTGATAATTTGTCATTAGATAACAAAGAAAAAAGGTGTTACTGAGCCTGTAGAAGGACAAAAAACAAAGAACAAAAAAATGAAAAAAACATCTATTTTATCTTTAATTTTAACGGTAACAACAGCAACGTTTCTGGGTAGCTGTTCACAATTAAATATAGCGGATTCCCAGCAAGAAAAGTCTCAACCTTCCCCAGAACAAACGCCAAATTCTTCACCTCCTCCTGAAACCGATGCTAACATTGAATCTTCCTCTCGTCCCTTAGAACCTGTTCCTGAAGATACCAATTTTGTCACCGAAGTTGTGAACAAAACCAGTTCCGCAGTGGTGCGAGTAAATGTGAAAAAAGTGGTTGAAACGAATGTTCCTGATATTTTTAATAGTCCCTTTTTTAGGCGCTTTTTTGGTGATGATGTCCCCATTCCCCCTCAAGAACGAGTCCAACAAGGATTAGGATCAGGATTTATTATTAGTGAGGATGGGATGATTCTGACTAATGCTCATGTGGTGAGTGGGGCGGATCAAGTTGCAGTTGTGCTAAAAGATGGACGAACCTTTGATGGGACGGTGGTGGGGACTGATCCGTTAACGGATATGGCGGTGATTAATATTGAAGCCAATGGTTTACCTACTGTTCCATTGGGAGACTCAGACAGCGTTCAACCTGGACAATGGGCGATCGCGATCGGGAATCCGTTAGGATTGAATGAAACGGTGACAGTGGGCGTAATCAGTGCGATAGGAAGACCCAGTTCCGCGATCGGGATCTCCGATAAACGGGTCGAATTGATTCAAACTGACGCAGCGATTAATCCAGGGAACTCTGGGGGACCGCTTTTAAATGCGCGAGGAGAAGTGGTTGCGATTAACACGGCGATTATCGGTCAAGCAGAAGGATTAGGATTCGCCGTTCCCATTAATACAGCCAAACGAGTCGCAGAAAAATTGATCAAAACTGGAGAAGTGGTCTATCCTTATATCGGGATTCGGATGATGACTTTAACCCCTGAAATCAAACAGCAAATTGAACAGCGATCGCAGCAAAACTTTAAGATTACCTCCGATTCTGGGGTATTCATTGTAGAAACTGTTGATAGATCGCCAGCAAGTCAAGCAGGATTACAACCAGGGGATATTATCAAAAGTATTAATGGGAAAACGGTAGAAAAATCAGAAGAAGTTCAACGGATCGTGGAACAACAAAAGGTGGGCGATCGCGTTACCTTGACCATCGAACGCAATGGACAAACCCAAGACGTTGTTGTAGAATTGGAGCGCCTTCCTGTGAATAATTAATTGAATCGTCGTTTATGGTTACCATTTATTGTAATGATCCTCCCTTATTAACCAAAGCTTTAGTGAGGAGGGATATGGGGGATCATTTTGAGTTGCTGTTTAAAACGTCTCTACATGATTAGTTATGGAGGTCTTTAGTCCTAACATAAATCACTATAGAAAAGTCTTTTTGATCACTCAAAATAAAGTATTATCTGATACAGAAAAGATGCAGCAAAAAATACAGAATTTGAGCGATCCCGATGATTAAATTGAATGGATTATATTTAGGTGCCAACCGGGGCTAAATATTGCTCAGGCTTCTGTTGCATAAGATTTAGACTTGCCGAATACTTCAGACTAAGGAAAACTCACTGAATGATGTCTCGACCTCAAGCAAAAAAGAAAAAACATGATTTCCTCTGGGAATCGCCCATATTCCAACCTCTGCGAGTGATTGCTCGCTCTTTGACTCCCTACTGGCTGGCTTGTATTCCCCTTTCTGCATTGATTGTTGTGTTGTGGGACACCGCAGCACAAGCGCAAGACTTTGGCGCCCCAGAAAGTGTAGAAGAGTTGCGAGTTGTCCTTGACTCCATTTTCTTGCTGTTTTGTTCCGTGCTGGTGATTTTCATGAACGCTGGTTTCGGGATGCTAGAAACTGGGTTCTGTCGCCAGAAAAACGCGGTTAATATCCTCTCCAAAAACCTGATTGTCTTTGCGGTAGCGACCATTGCTTACTGGGCGATCGGGTTTGCGTTCATGTACGGGGATGGCAATGCCTTCATTGGGACGGGAGGATTTTTCTTCAGTAATGACCCTGCTCCCTATGGAGACGCAGCCTACCCAGAAGGTGTTCCCGTTGCCATTTCATTTTTGTTCCAAGTAGCGTTTGCTGCAACAGCAGCGACCATCGTGTCTGGGGCAGTTGCCGAACGAGTCAAATTCGATGCCTTCTTAATCTTTAGCTTCCTCCTCGTCGCCATTTCCTACCCCATCACTGGACGTTGGACATGGGATGGCACTTGGTTAGGGGAACTGGGTTTCAACGACTTTGCTGGGTCAACTATTGTTCACTCTGTCGGTGGTTGGGCCGCATTAGTGGGCGCTTGGTTTCTTGGACCGCGTACTGGCAAATATCGCGAAGATGGTGGGATTAATGCGATTCCAGGGCATAATATGAGTCTTGCTACTTTAGGCTGCTTAATTCTCTGGATTGGTTGGTTTGGCTTTAACCCAGGTTCGGAGTTAGCAGCGACAGCAAATGTTCCCTACATTGCTTTAACTACCAATTTATCTGCTGCTGCGGGTGGGGTGGCTGCAACGGCTACCGCATGGATCAAAGATGGGAAACCAGACCTCTCCATGATTATTAATGGCATTCTCGCTGGCTTAGTGGGGATTACAGCTGGTTGTGCTTCTGTAAATTACTTCTCTGCTGTGATTATTGGCGCGATCGCAGGTGTCATCGTGGTTTTTGCCGTGACCCTCTTTGACAAAATCAAAATCGATGATCCTGTGGGCGCGATTTCTGTTCACTTGGTCTGTGGAGTTTGGGGAACTCTCGCTGTGGGCATTTTTGATGGCGAAACCAGCATTGTTACCCAGATTATTGGGATTCTCTCCATTGGGGCGTTTACTGTTATTTTCAGCGCGATTGTTTGGGGCGCTTTGAGAGCCACGATCGGGATTCGTGTTTCTGAGGAAGAAGAGATCCAAGGTCTCGACATTGGTGAACACGCAATGGAAGCCTACAGTGGCTTTGTCAAAGAAGCAGATGTCCTAACTGGCGGTCGCACTGCTCCTATGAGTAGTTCTGGCGAAGTTCCTCGCAGTTCAGAAACTTAATCCTTACCGATTCATAATCTTAACTTATGAAAATGATCCCCCCTTCAAAAGGGGGGCTTCAGCAGCTTTTCATGAAATGTCTCAAGCGCGAAACTCAGCTTTAAATAAAATGATACGCTAAGATATGAAAGGCAAATAGATAGATTAGCCCGTTTTTCCCAGAGCCAAGCAAGTTTTCAACTATGACATCAACCACTCCCCGCCGTTACCACATTACAACCTTTGGTTGTCAGATGAATAAAGCTGACTCTGAACGGATGGCTGGTATTTTAGATGCAATGGGTTATCAAGCAGAAGATGACCCAAATCTGGCTGATCTAGTAGTTTATAATACTTGCACGATTCGCGATAATGCTGAGCAAAAAGTGTATTCTTATCTAGGGAGACAAGCAAAACGGAAACAACAGTCTCCAGAGTTAAAATTAGTGGTTGCGGGATGCGTGGCGCAACAAGAAGGGGAAAAGCTATTACGACGAGTTCCAGAATTAGATTTGGTGATGGGACCCCAACACGCTAACCGTCTAGGCGATCTCCTTGAACAGGTGGCGGAAGGAAATCAGGTAGTTGCCACAGAACCCATTTACATCATGGAGGATATCACCAAACCGCGACGGGATAGCAAGATTACGGCGTGGGTGAATGTGATTTATGGCTGTAATGAGCGCTGTAGCTATTGCGTTGTTCCTAATGTGCGTGGGGTAGAACAATCGCGCACCCCAGAGGCGATTCGACAGGAAATGGAAATTATAGCCCAACAAGGTTACAAAGAAGTGACGCTGTTAGGACAGAATATTGATGCCTATGGGCGCGATTTACCGGGTTCAACCCCAGAAGGACGACATAAGCATACGTTTACAGATTTACTCTATTATGTCCATGATGTTCAAGGGATCGATCGCATTCGCTTTGCGACCAGTCACCCCCGCTACTTTACAGAACGCTTGATTAAAGCCTGTGCGGAATTACCCAAGGTTTGTGAACATTTCCATATTCCTTTTCAGTCAGGGGATAATGAAATTCTCAAAGCCATGTCTCGCGGTTATACTCATGAAAAATATCGGCGCATTGTTGATCAAATCCGTCATTATGTCCCTGATGCTGCAATTAGTGCGGATGCGATCGTGGGATTCCCTGGAGAAACCGAGGAACAATTCCAAAACACTCTAAAATTAGTGGAAGATATAGAGTTTGACCAGCTAAACACCGCAGCGTATTCCCCTCGTCCAGGGACACCCGCAGCACGGTGGGAGAATCAACTCAGCGATGAAGTCAAAAGCGATCGCCTCCAACAGTTAAATCATTTAGTCTCTGTCAAAGCAGCAACGCGATCGCAGCGCTATCTCGATCGCGTTGAGGAAGTGCTTGTAGAAGGACAAAACCCCAAAGATAGTTCTCAAGTTATGGGACGCACCCGCACCAATCGCTTAACTTTCTTGACAGGGGATAGTGAACAGTTATTTGGGAAAAAAGTGTCTGTGAAGATTACACAAGTCCGTGCGTTTAGTTTAACAGGGGAAGCAATTAACATGATTAATTGATATTGATTGTGGCGGGTGGTGCTGTTTCCTCTTGTAAAAACTGAATCACCTGGCTTTCGATTTGTTCGGATGCACAGGCGATCGCGTCATGTCCGCAATTCTTAAGAATTTCTAAACGCCCATGAGGAAGTTGTTGCTGGAGTTTTTCCCCATGTTGGAGAGGAAACCAGCGATCGCTGTCTCCCCATAACACCAGTGTGGGAAAAAATACTTGGTGAAGATGATCTTGAACATAACTAATTAAGTTGGGTTGTTGCTTTCCAATACAGTCGATTTCTCGCGCTGCTTGCTGTAAGGTTTGGGCAAAATGGGCGATCGCCCCTGGATGTTCAATAAAGGGATAGGTTAGTGCGTAAACGTCCTCATAGCGACTCATTTCTGGATTGGTTACCACTTCTCTCCGCGCAAATCTCACTACTTCTCTCACGATTGGCGCAAGGGGTTTCACTAATCCTGAGTGATCAAATTCTTTGACCACACTTAAAGGAATCTTGGTTAAAAAACGCATTCCCATACTGGGTAACTCTTCTGGAAACACCGCAGCATTGACCAACACCAAACGAGAAAAATATTGAGGATAATCGATCGCAGCAGCTAAAGTGACTAACCCTCCTAAAGATTGAGCAATGACAGTTGTTGGTTCATCACACAAAGCAGAAATGACTTGTGGCAACTCTTGCTGTAACTGAGTAATATTCCAGCGAAAAGGTTTATCCGAAAACCCATGTCCAGTGGCATCAAACGCAATCACCCGAAACTTTTGGGCTAAAACAGGAATTAATCTGCGCCAACTGTAACTCCAACTTCCAATCCCATGTAAAAAAATAATCGGATGTCCTTTACCCGTTTCTCCGTAAGCAAGATGATGGATTTCACCGTCACTATGGTGAACAGGTAATTTTTTTAATCCTTCTGGAAAAGTCGTCTCCCACCAGCTTTTCATTAGCCTCACCCATCCTAAACAATATACATCATTGACCTCCGATCGCACTTGAATCAGTCTCAAGTTAAAACACAGAGGTGAGCTTTCCACAACATAATAACGTTCAACTGCTTGCAAATTTAAGATAGCAAAGAATCGTTAAGCAGAAAATTCATCTTAACCAGTTTCTAGACTGGACATAACATTTTCATAACTTAGGCAACCTGTTATTCTATTAACAGTTCTTGTTTGGAAAAACCCATGAGTGATTTTCTATTTATTAGTGACCTTGATAATACCTTAGTTGGAGACGATCGCGCTTTAGAAAAACTGAATCAAGTTTTACAACATCATCGAGAAAATTATGGCACAAAAATTGTTTACGCCACAGGGCGATCGCTTTTTTTATATCAAGAACTAACCCAAGAAGTTTCCTTGCTTCCCCCAGACGCACTGATTGCTGCGGTGGGAACAGAGCTTTATTTGCATCCCGAAACCGAAGAAATGGATCAAGGATGGGCTGATCTCTTGTCTCAAGGTTGGCAACGAGATAAAATTTTAGAACTCAGCGATCGCTTTTCCCAATTAGTCCCGCAACCTGACTCGGAACAAGGACAATTTAAAGTGAGTTTTTATCTGGATATCAAGGAAGCACAATCAATCATGAACCCACTTAAACAAGCGCTAGCAGATGCCAATTTAGGAACTAAAATCATTTATAGTGGTAGTAGGGATTTAGACATCTTACCCTTAGCTGCCGATAAAGGACTAGCCGTTCAATTTTTGCAGAATCAATGGCAAATTAATGATGCAAAAACAGTTGTCTGTGGTGACTCTGGAAATGATATTGCTCTGTTTAGCACGGGAAACCCGAAAGGAATTTTAGTCGGAAATGCTCAACCCGAACTCAGACAATGGTATCAAGAAAATAAAACAGATTATCGTTATTTCGCTCATCAAAATTATGCGGAAGGAATTAGAGAAGGATTAATTTATTTTAAATTGATTGAGGAAGCATCATGAGCCAGACTATTTTAGCAAAAGAACTGACCTTAGAACATTTAGAAAATACCTTTGGTTTGCGACTTAACTCAGACCCAGACTTTTTTAGAGAATGGAAGGAAAACTGATCGCCAGTTTCTGAACCAGATCAGCAACCAATTAACCGTATTAAAAGTCATTATTTTCATCTCAGTCATTATCATCCTTTACCAAGACAAACTGTGAAAAAAGACAACCCTCAATATAACTATTCTCATGCGTTCGCAATGGAACGAGAATCAGAGCTCAAACAAGTTTTGAGAACTCTGAAAACGATTGGTCAAATCATCTCTAATCCTTCTGTCAGATTATCGTAGAAAAAATCAATGCAGTCTCCATTAATTGAACTAAAAGGCATTTCTAAAAATTTTGGTCAAAAAGCCATTCTTGATGGTGTGGATTTAACAATTTATCAAGGAGAAGCGCTGGTTATCATTGGACCTTCTGGAACAGGAAAATCGACAATTCTTAGAATTATTGCTGGTTTGCTAGCTCCTGATAGTGGGGAAATTTATGTCAAAGGAGAACGAAGAGAAGGCTTAATCGAAGACCATCAAGAAGGGATTAATATTAGTATGGTTTTTCAGCAAGCTGCTTTATTTGATTCGTTAACTGTTGATGAGAATGTTGGCTTTTCTCTGTATCAAAACTCACGTTTATCCCGCCAAAAAATTCGTCAGTTAGTGGAAGGAAATTTAGAAAAAGTTGGGCTACTAGGAACAGCTGATTTATCCCCCGCAGAATTATCTGGAGGGATGAAAAAACGGGTGAGTTTTGCTCGCGCGATTATGTCAAATCCTGATGATCCTGAAAGTTGTCCAGCAGCGATTTTATATGATGAACCCACTGCGGGACTAGACCCGATCGCGTCAACAGTCATTGAAGACTTAGTTCGCCAATTACAAGATTCTGGTAATAGTGGGTGTGGAACTTATATCATGGTTAGTCACCAGGATAGCACCATCCGTCGGACAGCCGATCGCGTCATTTTTCTTTATGGTGGTAAGGTACAGTGGGAAGGAAATGTCAATGACATCGACACCACTGATCATCCAATGGTACGACAATTTTTTAGTGCTAGTGTTGAAGGGCCGATTCGTGTTATTGGTAGTTAAACAAATAAGATTTTAATTGTAGTTAGATAAGGATTATAAAGATGCGATCGCGCACAATTCGAGAAGGGTCTGTTGGTTTACTCATACTTTTTGGTTTCCTGTTATTTGGCGGAATTTTTATTTGGCTAAGAGGAGCAAGATTTGGACAAGAAAGCTACACAATAACCATCAATTTTGAGAATGCTAACCGCGTTATTGCGGGGTCACCTGTGCGATATCGAGGGGTCAAGGTGGGAGAAGTCGTCAGCATTAATCCCAATGCTAATGGTGTCAAAATTATCGTAAAAATTAATCGTGTTGACCTCAGTATTCCTCGCGAAAACTTATTAGTAGAAGCCAATCAGTCGGGATTAATTGGAGAAACTTCTATTGATATTTATCCCCAAGTACAACTTGCTTCAACAGAAGCGGAAATAACCAATCCGATAAGTGAAGAGTGTAACTCAACTCTAATTATTTGTGAAAATGATGCAGTCAAAGGAGAAGTCGGGGCGAGTATTGATGTTTTAATTAGGAATACAGCCGAAGCAGCCGATCTAATTAGTGATCCAGAACTTTTTAATAATCTTAAAGAAGTGGCAAAAAGCGCCCAAAATGCTGCTGATGGGATTGCAGAAGTGAGTCGAGAATTATCGGATATTTCAGTGACAGTTTCCCAACAATTACAAATTTTAACCGCAACCACTGAAAGCACAGGAGAACAAATCAGACAAACAGCTGCTCGAACAGAAGAATTAATTGCTAATCTTAATCGTGTGGTGACGACTAACCAAGATACCCTACAAGTTACCCTGAATCAAATTAGTCAGACCAGTCAAGAATTAAATCGATTAGTCCAGACAATTTCCCCAACGCTAGAAACCATTAATAGTAACTTAGAACAAGCTGATACAAAAGAACTGATTAATAATTTAGAAATTTTAACAGCGAATGCTGTGGCAACTTCAGAAAACCTAAAACAAGCATCGGAAAATTTAAGCAGTTCAGAAAATATTGTTCTCCTCCAACAAACGCTAGATTCTGCAAGAGCAACTTTTGAAAATACGCAGAAAATTACATCAGACCTTGATCAATTAACAGGGAATCCTCAATTTCGGAAAAATTTAGAAGAGTTAGTTGAAGGTTTGAGTGAATTATTATCTTCAACTCAAGCATTAGAAAGACAGCTAGCGATCGCAAAAGAAGCCAATAAGGAAACCATTAATCAATCAGATTCTCAAGCATCTCTTGAGTCAAAAGAATTAAAGCAAGACGAAGAATAGAAAGGTTAGGAAAATTCGGGTGCTGACGATTAAAAAGTGGGATTTGTTGATGAAAACTCATGAAGGCTTGACTTAGATGATAAGCTAATTTTTGTTTTTGTTGTGGTCGAGTAGAAACTTTTTCAAATCGATCGCCGATCGAGATTAATTGATACAATAACTCCCAATCTTGACACTCCAAGATCGTTAACTTCATAAAAGATACATCTTTCCACTGAGTCAAGTCAGAAGAAATCATGTTTTCTTCGATACATAGTTGCAGAAGTTGTCCACATCGATCGCGCACATAGTCGGGAAAAGAAACAATTTTCTCTGAGCAAATATTAGAAACTGAAAGATCGCTTAAGCTACGATACAACCACTGTTGGATCGCAGTTTCTCCGAGGGTAAACTCAATCCCATCTGGAGGGATATATTCAATTTGAGCAAAATCGGGAACAATCTGACTTTTTAAGCACTCTGTTAACTGTTTTGCTAGCACTGGAGACAAATCTAGCCGTTTTCTCGCTAAAGCTGCTGCGATCGCGCTTCGGTATTTTAATTGTTTTTCTTTTCGCTGTAGAATAAAAGGGATTGGCTCAGGACAGGAAGCAACAGTAATGAAGACCTGCGATCTTAACTGTTGCCAAGCACACTGGACAATGTAGCGAAGCTGGTTTTGAATAGAGAGAGATGATAGCAATTGGCTTGACGAATATAGCACGTTTAATGTATCTTTTAGCACATAGAGAACAAAATGTTTACCATAAGACCAAGTAAATTAAATCTTAATCCAAAAATGATTTCCCTTTCTATTGCTTCAAATCAAAATCACCCGTTTGTTATTTGGCAAGGGATTGCTAATTGGGCAAAAACTCACTATCGAGAACGGACATTTAGCAAAGATGAACGCATTCCCACCCGTCCCGGATTATTGTATTTAGTCCAACAAGGAGTCATTCGTCTTGGGGGAGTCGCCCAAAATCACCCCCTTCAATTACATAAAAGTGTAGATATAGAAACATTTCTCGGCTTTGTGGGAGTTGGTCAACCCTTTGAAATGATTACTCAGTTTCCCTATACCCTACAAGCTCATGCTCATGTGGATCAAACTTCAGTGATTTGGCTATACTGGCGAGAACTGGATAATTGGCCTCATTTTCGTTGGGAAATTTTAGAGGCTTTCCGCGCTCAACACCAGCGAAAATTAATTTGGTTGAGTACGTTAGGACAACCACAAACCATCGATCGACTAATCGGATTTATTACCTTGTTAATTGAAGAACATGGGTTAACGATCGAACAAGGTTACTATTTACCTTTTACTCTCACTCATTCCCAAATTAGCACCGCGATCGGGTCAACGCGAGTCACCGTCACTCGTCTCATGGGAAAATTACGACAACAAGGAAAGATTATAATGATTAATGAAAATTTAATCTGTTTACCCAATTCTCCTGAAAAGGTTTATTGATTGGTAAAGACTGCTATTCGTTCTTGGTTCTGGGTTCCCCCTTAAATAAAGGGGGTGAGGGGATCATTCTTGAGAACTTAAGACAGATCAGCTGATCCTTCCTAATTGCTGCTTCTAACTTTGCCACGAAACACCACATACTGATAGATGTTGTACGCCAACATAATCGGAATTAAAAAGCCGATAAATCGACATTCCTGTGGTCAAAACTGGCCATAACATATGGAAAATCGCCGTCAGGGCAAATTGCATCCGTGAGAGTAAAACTGAGTCTGATAGAAAATCCATTGTTGCTCTCTATTAAAACTATTAAGCACTGTTACATATTAGCGATTCCTTACTCTTAAATTTGCAAATTTAAAAGAAGTTTTAATATTTAATATGACATTAACGTTTTATTTCTAAATTTCAAAAAATATTGCAAAATAATTATTTTTACAGTAAGTTTCAGCGATCGCCTTCTTTTTCTCTAAAATATCAAAAGCACTCCCAGCGTGAGGAGAAATTATGAAAATAGCATTTTGGCGATCGGAGTATGAAACAGCATCAACATTTATTTGAAGTCGTGAACAAGCTACATCATGCTATGTCCACTGGTCATGGTAGGGATGTGATAAAAGAATAGCATTTTGAAACAGAAGAAAGACTAATGTTAAAATATAACTATCCTGACTATGAAGAGCATAAAAAGACGCACGATGAATTAACAGGAAAAGTCGGAGATATTGCAGAAAAATTTGCCAACGGCGATCGCTTTGTGACGATCGAACTCTCTCATTTCCTCACTCAATGGCTGCTTCATCATATTAAAGGTCATGACCTCCCCATGATTAAGTTTTTTCAAGAACAAAACGTTCTGAACAATCGAAAAACAGCTGTCTATTTCTTCATTTTTCTTAACAAAAAAGATATGATTCATTCCTGAATTTTTAAGCGGTTTCCTGAACAAAGAACAAAGAACAAAGTATGACTGCTTTTATTTTTGATGTGGATGGTACGATCGCAGAAACCGAACGTTATGGTCATCGTATCGCGTTCAATCGCGCTTTTACAGAAGCGGGTTTAAACTGGTATTGGTTTCAATCTCTTTATGGGAAACTCCTCTCTATTTCTGGTGGAAAAGAGCGTATTCATTACTATATTCAACATTATCTAGCGGATATTGCTCTTCCCGATGATTTAGACCGGTTCGTGCAAGACCTACACCAAGCAAAAAATCGCCATTATCAAGCCATTTTAAAAGAAGGAAACATTCCCTTACGCACAGGAATTAAACGGCTTTTAACCGAAGCAAAAGCAGCAGGAATACGCTTGGCGATTGCGACCACAAGCTCTCTTGAAAATACGATTGCACTGCTAGATATTCACTTGCCAACTGATTCCTTATTTGAAATAATAGCAGCAGGAGACATCGTTTCTCAGAAAAAACCAGCCCCTGATATTTATCATTATGTATTAGAAAAGCTGAGTTTATCCCCTGAAGATTGTTTAGTCTTTGAAGACTCTCATCAAGGGTTAACCGCAGCAACCAAAGCAAGTTTAAAAACGGTGGTAACGTTTAATGACTATACCAAAAATCAAGATTTTTCTGACGCAATTTTAGTCCTTAATCATCTGGGAGAAAGCGATCGACCTTTTACCGTGTATGATCAGAAGGTGGATTTCCCAAGGACTTATTTTGATGTGAATCTCGCGAAGCAATTATTGCAACAATAGTTAGGGAAATGCGATCGCTCATTTTTCCCCAAGTGAAACCTACTTTGGTAAGTTGAACCTCCTCTGCCTAAAGGCGAGAGGATTCCCATATAGACTCTTATCTAGATTTGACTCTTAGAGTCAAATCCCTGACAGACCGCCGTTACTGGGCTGTTTATTCACGGGCGAACCGACCGCAAAAAGTTACTTTTTGTTTGATTCTAATTTAGCAGCAATTTAAGCTAGCTTCTTTAATTGTAATACAGAACGCCATAAATGGCGAGGTTTTAAACCCGTGATTTTCTGATAAAATCAAAGAAGGAATCTCCCCCTTTAAAGATGAATCGTTAACAATGGAGGAAAAATATGATCGCGCAAAATGAAGAGGGAAAGGAAGACCTCCTCACAACAGAAGAAACCGACGCTTTGATCGATGGGGAAGCGAAAGCGACTCATATAGAAGTAATTGAAGCCGTCATTTCTAGCCTTGACCAAAACGACACCGCAATGGTGAGTCATCGCGATGGCGCTCATATCTGGAAATTTCAGTATGGGAGTGTGGAAGTCTTTGTCCAATTGACAGGAGAAACCGATGATGATAGCCTAGCCGTGTGGTCATCGGTGCTGAAACTTCCCGCCAAAGATGAGTCTAGGCTGATGCGGAAGTTATTAGAAATGAATTGGTCAGATACCTACGAAACTGCTTTCGCAATTTACGATGAGCAAGTGGTTGTACTCACTCATCGAACAGTTGCCGATCTCTCTCCTGTAGAAATTTCTCGCGCCGTTACTTTGGTCGCCACGATCGCAGATGACAACGACGAATCCCTACAAGCAGAATTTGGAAACCCCTAAGACTTGGCGTTTTCTCCCTCTGATTGCCACATCAGGGGAGATACAAATGGCGATCGATGCTTGGCTGCTACAACAATGCAAGGACAGAAAGCACCCCCCAACCTTGCGTTTCTACACTTGGCAGCCTGCAGCCATTTCTCTAGGCTACCATCAAAAACGCTTCCCCGAAATATGGCAGAATTTAGCCAAAACGGGAACATTCGATTTAGTCCGTCGTCCCACAGGAGGAAGGGCGGTTTTACATCAAGGAGACTTAACCTATGCGGTGATTCTGTCGGGGGTGAGTGGAAAACGTCTCGCGGTTTATGAATACATTTGCGAGTTTTTAATGGCAGGTTGGAAACGTTTAGGGATTCCCCTATTTTACGGTCAACAGGGACGAGGGTATCATGAAGTTGCGAACTGCTTTCAAACCGCAACGGGCGCTGATTTAGTCACTTCCACAGGGGAAAAACTGATTGGAAGTGCCCAACTCCGCAGAGGAGAAACTGTGTTACAACATGGCTCAATGCAACTCAATCCTGATCCTGAATTATTTCAACAGGTCTTTAATCAGTTTCCCAGCACTTTGAAATTAAACTTTTCTTTGATGGAAATGGTCGCCAATCTCAAAGCAGCAGCAGAAAATCATTTCCAGATGAAATTAGTGACTCAGCCATTAACTGCTCAAGAATGGGAAGGGGTTAGACAATTAATAATGAATAATTAATTATTGGTTAATGGTTCATAGTTCTTTGTTAACGATTAGCAACTTGTCTTCAAAGAACGAAGAACAGCGAACAAATAACAACTAAGGTGTTTCCTTTTGTGGGGAAGGTAAAGCGCAGCAGTTAACTTCATCCAAACAAACCTTACCCCATTGCAGCGCCCAACGGACTAAGGCGACTCGATTGTCAGTCGAAGTTTTGGTTAAGATATTGCTAATGTGATTATCAACTGTTCGTTTACTGATTTTTAGTTTATGGGCGATTTCTTGGTTGGTTAAACCAGCAGCAACTAACTCAATAATTTCCATTTCTCGCCCTGAAATCCTAATGGGTGTGTTTAAATGATGATTGGTCATGGATCGTCTCCGTTGGGGGTTGTGGAATCTGCTGTGAGTCGATCAGACTACCACAGCACTTTTACTCATCGTCTTAATTTTATTGTAACGAGGACTGATCCCCACTTTACATTTTGTTATATTTGCTTCGATTTCCAATTACCATGAAAGCTATGGGGAATCACTTTCGGAAGTTGGAGACGACAAACGGTTTCTGCGGCTAAGCGATCGCGCTCATAAATCCAAACCTCACTTTGATGGGTATTGGCATCATAAACAACAGTTAACAGCCAACCGCCATGAGATTGATTAAAATCAGGAACAACGATCGCTTCACTGGGATAACGATTTTCCCCAGCATCGGCAATGGTTAACTTATCTGTTGTGCGATTGTAACACGCGATCGCGCCATAGAGTTCTTTCTGCGGATCAACCCCTTCTCGATGGACAGACAAATAAGTTTCTTGCTGAGATTTTCCCACGGTAGCTGGAGAAACCACAGGAAACTCACAGTCTCTTTCGAGCAAAGGCTCATTGCTTAAAATCTTCCCAGATTGAGGGTCTAAGCACAATCGCCACAAGTGTCCTTCGGTATAGGTTTTGGGTTTTCCCGTGGGAATTTGCTTGAGATATTCATTGGTTTGGAAGTCTCGATAACGGACAAATTCTGCGACAATGTGACCGTCTTGATCTTCGTAACCATTAGCAAAGTGCCATTGATACCAAGCATCTGTTTTAGTGCGTTTAATTACAGCGAGTGTGGCGCGATCGAGGACAATCATTTCTGTTCCCAATTCTGGCTTCCATTCCATTGCATCACTAAAACTTTTCAATCCCAATAACACAGGGAGTAAAGACACCCGCACTGGGGGAACTAGAAACACCAGATAGCGCCCCGCTAAAACAAAATCATGAATTAAGGGTAAGCCATCTAAGGAGATAGAAACTGTTTTCGATACCTTTCCATCAGCTTGACTTTTATAAACTTGTAAGTTGCTTTGACTTCCAGGAATCACCCCAAAATTAAAAATTTCTCCTGTGTCAGGATCAACTTTCGGATGAGCGGAAAAAGGTGATTGAGAGGTTAACCCCCCTAGCTGATCCTTGCCAAATGTCTCTAAATTGTCCAGATCAAGGGCGTGAGGAAGTCCTCCCTCCCAAAGGGCTAGAACTTTGTCCTCAAGGGCTAAAACTGAGGTATTTGCACTATTTTTAACCTCCTTCCCCCAATTATTCCAAAACGGGCCAGGAACAGTCATGCCATAGTTAGGATAGAGATATTGGTTAGCTTTGACTTCTTCGAGATACCCTTCTGTTTGAACATAGCGATAAACTGCTTTTACTCCATCTGAAGTAAAATGAACCGCCAGAATCGCACCATCTCCATCAAACCAATGTCCCACCTTTTGCACTCCTCGCACTAAACTCCCAGGACCATTGCGATAAAGCGTTCCCTGTAAGGTTTCGGGAAGACTTCCAGAAAGGACAGGAAGGGGAGTGAGAGGAAACTCCTCAGCATTGTTTTCCAGCGCTTTTGACCAAGAATTTTCTAGCATAAAATAAAAGTGAATCGGTGAAGCAATTCAAGAACTGTCTCTCAACACAAAGCAATTCGGAATCTAGTAATGTTAAAATCAGTCAGTCTAATTTATATCTGGTCGTATTATTGACTCTTTTCAATATGGTAATGTTCTTTTCTAAGTTTCGCTCAGTAACCCTTAGCAGTATGATCTTATTTCCCTTTGTCTTTTCTCCCTCCCTCGTTGTCGCACAAACTTCGCCATCCGCAGAAGAAATAGAAACCCCTGAGATAATAGAGGACACTCCCCAAAGTTTACGTCCCGATAGCTTGTTAAGTTTGAAGGGTGGTGAAAAACTGATGACAGAAGCTAACCAAGCTATTGATGAAGAAAACTACGATCTGGCAAAAGAAAAGTTACAATCAGCAAGGCGGGTGTTTAATCAATTGTCTAACTTTTATCAAGAACTGGCGGGAAGTTTTCAAGGGATTAGTAATCAGGTAGCTGAAGAACAACGTCAGCAAGCCCTACAAGCTGCTCAAATGCGCGACCAAGCCACCTATCAACTCGGATTAGTCCATCGCGCCCAAAAAGAAACTGCTCTGGCTGTTCCTTTATTTATCCAAGTGATTCGCTCTCAAAATCCGACTTCTGAATTAGGGAAAAAGTCTTATGAACAACTCCGAGAATTAGGCTTTGTCCAGTCTCCCTTCCCTGAAAATATCTAATCAAATTTGTTATGGATTCACGGTTCGTAGTTCTTCGTTAACTGACAGCAACTGGCATTCCAAATCACCAATCACTAATCACCAATCACCAATCACCAATCATGTTTGGAACGTTTCAACAAAGTCATCTAAGGATTGAAGTGGATGCGTCTGCTCAGTCGATTAAAGAAAGTTTATTAAACTCTGAAAAGCTCCAGCAATGGCTTTTTCCCCAACAACTTTCTTCGGGATTACCTATTGAATTAGAAGCAGGATTAACCTTTACCAGTCGTACAGGTTTCATTACCATTAAACATGAAGTTGAAGCCATTAGTGAGTCCTATCTGCGTTTGTTGCTCAGTGAAGGGGTCGATGGTTATCATGAATGGGCGTGGGATGATGGCTGGGTACAATCCCGTTTAGAAGGGATTTCTTTGCTGCCTTTAAATTTAGCCCAGACGGCTACTTTGCTGCGCTTATGTCAGTTTGTGGAAAGACAAACGGAGAATTAATTGTTCTCTTCAAGCAAACGGATTAATCGATCGCGCACGGTGAAAAAGTCATCCCAAGAATAATAAAAATGGTGGGCTTTTTCCAAATACCCAGCTAGGCGATCGCGGGCAAAACTAATATCTGCATTTAGAGCTATATTTAAGTCAGTAATTGAATCCCCGATCAAAATGTTTTTTTGGGCGGGGAATTCGTTCATGACTTCTACTTTCGCCACTAATTCTGTCCCGCTTTCATAATCAGAAATAGCCTTTAAATACTCGCCAGTGTTCTCAATTGAAACCGCATTGATGGAAGCAACTTGTTCTAATAACGGACGATTTCCTAACCATTGTTGACTTAAAACTCGTCTGACCATATCTTTTAAACCACCAGAAACCACATGAAACGGAATGTTATTTTTTAGGGAAAATTCCACTAATTCCACAAAGCCCGATCGCACAGGAATCTGATCGACATACTCAATCATTTGAGCATAATATTGAGAAGGGATCGATTCAATCATTCCTCTAACTCCTTCGCGCAAGGTTAGTTTTTGGGCGTAAATATCAGGAAGATATTCATCGCACAAATGAGGCGCAACAGTTTTTAACATTCCTGTGAAGGTATCTTCGGCGGTAATTGTTCCATCAAAGTCACAGAAAATCGCATATTGAGGAAGGTTTTGATTTTTCATGTGCTACTGATTCACTTAATTAGTTCATTGTTCTTTGATGAATCTTGTTCTCTTAGTTTAATGAATTCTTGCAAACAAGTCAATGATCAGCGCGATCGAGGATGGGGTAAAATAAAGCAACTGCAAAGCGTTTAGGAAAAGACTGCAATGAGAATGGAAAAATGGCAACAAAATTATTTATTTCTCCCCAAAGCCATCTTTTTCTTGATTGTATTGTTACTGAATTATAGTAGAATTGCAAACAGTGAAACGGCTTCCTTCTCTGGGAGATTCTGTCGTCAACAAGTCTCGAATCAGATTGATGAAATCATTGCGAATTCTGAACAGACTTCTCGCTGGGGAATCATCATTCAACCGCAGTTTTCTCAAGAGATTCTTTATCAAAGAAACGCCGATCAATTTTTTATTCCCGCGTCTAATGTTAAACTCTTTACCAGCGCGATCGCCCTAAATCAACTGAATCCAAATTATCAGATTATTACCCCAATTTATACAGCAGGAAATCCCCCAAATTTAGACCAATTAACCATGATCGGACGAGGCGATCCGAGCTTAAACAGCAATCAATTAGAGGAACTTGCAGTTACTCTCAAAAAAGCGGGAGTGCGGGTCATTAATCAGATTACTTTAGTAACTGGATATTTGGCAACTCCTACTGTTAATTCTACATGGGAATGGGAGGATGTTTATGCAGCTTATGGAACAGCGAGCAATGATTTTATTTTAGATGAAAATGCAGTAACCTTAACCTTACGTCCGCAACGAGTTGGCGAAGCAGTTAAGATTGAATGGGATAACGCGATCGCTGCTTCACAATGGAGATTAATTAATCAAGCGACCACCGCACCTGCTAACACTAAATATCGGATTAGACTGGAGGGAAAATTAGGAACACCTTTATTAAATTTAAGTGGACAACTTCCCCAACAGATTCAGAGAGATGTTTGGAATTTAGCAATTCCTGATCCAAATCGATATTTTCGCGATCGCTTATTATCTAGTTTAGCAGAACAAGGGATTAACGTTAATAAAGTTCAGTTTTCTCCCCTTGAATCTGTCAGTATTCCTCCTAAAACTCTCACCAATCTTGTATCTCCTTCTCTCCAAGCATTCATCGCAGAAATCAATCAAGACAGCAATAATTTATATGCAGAAGCACTCTTAAAAGTCTTAATTGCAGAAACCAATGAGGAGATTATAGCGGAAGAATTAACGGAGTTAGGGGTTTTTCCCAGTCAATATCAATTAATGGATGGATCAGGGCTTTCTCGGCGTAATTTAGTCACTCCCAGCGCGATCTCGCAACTCTTACAAGCAATGTTAAACACTGAAAATGCAGAGAGTTTTCGGTCTTCTTTAGCGGTTGCGGGAGTGAATGGAACGCTTAGAAATCGTTTTCAAGGGACACCTTTACAGGGAAACTTACAAGGAAAAACAGGAACAATGACAGGAATTTCTGCATTATCTGGCTATATCAATGCTAATTCTGATCAGCCATTAGTGTTTAGTATTCTCTTGAATCATTCCCAACTCTCTGCGTCTCAACAGAGAGACAAGATTGATCGGATTTTGCTACTTTTATTGCAACTAAACTCTTGTTCTGATCCTCAGTAGGTTATATCATATCAAATCCGAGAAATTAACCCTGATTTTCGAGTTAGGGAGCGAGACGCTCCCACTTATACCATTTTGGAAAAGTCAAGTTACAGTAATAACCGCAAAGTTATCTGATGGTGGGCATTGCCCACCCTACAATGTAGCGCCAATTTATCAAAATGGTATTAGCAATCGTTTGAGGAGTGCGAGCATCTTGCTCGCTATGCCAATTAATCAAAC
>CAYXDG010000050.1:0-25857 GCA_964463655.1 uncultured Dactylococcopsis sp. | reverse complement strand
GGTCACTGTCTGGGAAAATAGCTCAGTGCCAAGTTCTTTTTTACTCATGGGTGTAGAAGAAATTAACTCACTCCCTTTGTCTTGAAAAAAAACAGAAAAAATAAACACAGAGGCTGAAGAGTAAATCCCATCGCATTTAAGAGGATTACCTTTTCGATATTTTGTCGGAGAAGTTTGATTACGGATGAAGTGATGATTTCTAGGTGTAAGTATTTGAAGCCTTCGCGATTTTTCACATTTTGGAATTAGTTTTGTATTGGTTACAAAAGTCATCAATGATTGCGATTATTGATGACTTTTGGTCTTGGGGTAAATTTTTACGAACTTGCATAGCTACATCCGTTGCCCCCGGTGCTTTCTGGAGATTATATCGCAATACTCTTCTTTGTTTTACTTTGGAAAGTGACAGAAGAAGAGGAATAGAGATAAAATTGCCAGCGAAACATAATATATGAAAAGAAGTATTTTTGCAAAGATTCATGATTAAGGCTTTGCATCACTCAATAACAGAAATTTACCCCTGTTATACCTTTATTCAGCAACGCCAATTATTCTATTGTCAATCAGAAAAATGGAGCCGAGCAGAATCGAACTGCTGTCCAGGCTGGGTATTGACCGTCCGTTCATTCACAGGCTTAGTTGTTTTGACCCTCACAACGGGGTTCATCTTTTATCCTAGATGAAAGGATTCTCTGGTGAGTTCTTTTTGCTTTACCGACCAGAGGCGGTAGAAGCAAGCAACCGTTGGGGTTTTACCCATCGCCCTTAACGGTGTCAGACGATGAGTGCTCGAACCTAGTTAGAGGTTTTGATTAAGCAACAAGTGCTGCTTTACGAGCGAAAGGAACGATGTTGTTCGCAATTACTATTTTTTTGAGCCTTTATTTGCGAGAGTGGACTCCCTCTCGGCCTGCATCACGGGGTGGCTTTCACCAACCTGTCGAAACCATTACGGCCCCGCGCTTCTTCTGCTATTATAAAGGGTTGATTTCTCTTTTGGCAAGGGGTCATCTCAAAGAGCTTGTGCGTCTCTGATAAAGTTTTGGATTTAAGCCTTCTCCTTGATAGGGGTTATTAATTTGGGCTTTGAGTGCTGCAATGCGATCGCTGGTGGCGGGGTGGGTGCTCAAAAAGCTCGGAGGCGATCCCCCTTGTTGCTGTAGTTTTTCCATAAAGCTGACCATTCCAATGGGAGCATAGCCCGCTTTTGTTAAAGTGTCGAGTCCTTTGCGATCGGCTTCTAATTCATCTTCCCTGCTATTGGGACGGCTGACGGCTAATTCAACACCAATTTGAACGGCATTGCTTTCGTCTAATCCTGCTGCTGAAAGCAACCCTTGGGCGATCGCCCGTTGTCTCATTTGTTCAACGGCATGATTGGCTGCAATATGACCAATTTCGTGAGCAACCACACTGGCTAGTTCTGATTCATTGTCGGCTGCGACCATTAATCCTGTATGGATATAAACAAACCCTCCCATTGTGGCAAAGGCATTAATGCTATCGTCTTTTACCACTTGAAAAGTATAGGGAATGTCAGCGCGATCGTTGTAGGGAACTAAGCGTTGGCCAATTCGATCAACATAACGATTTAATTCTCGATCAGAAGAGAGAGTCACTTGAGTTTCTACCAATTGTTGATTAATTTGTTTCCCAAGTCGTACTTCTTGAGCATCAGATAGATTAGACAGTTGAAATACCTGCACCCCTCGAAAGAGTAATTCAAGGAAAGAAAATCCTTGAGCGGTTTGAGGGGTGGCAATGATTAACCCAGGGGCGATCAATACAGATAGGAGTCCATACAGCCAACGCTTACGAATGGTTTCAATGGTTTTTAAAAGTTGTGTCTTCATCGTAAAAAAGGGAGTGAGGAGCTTATAGCAGTCCACATTTGGCAGGTGTGGTGCTATATCTCCGTTGTAGCAAGAAATCCTTTTACTGGGGGAGAGATTAGTTAAGCAAAAAAATTGGCACTCAGTTAGTTAGTGTGATTCAAAATTCCCCAAAGTAAGCTAATAAGATACTTGACATTAGTGGTGACAAATCTTAAGATACTCTTAAGTACATTCTTAGAAATCTTAGGGATGTTTTTACATTGATTCATAAACAAGGAGTTATGACATGAACAAGGCTACTGCCCTTCAATTATTAGGAACACTCGGTACAGCCACTGTCGCTGGCTTAATGACGGCTGGAGAAGCCAACGCAATTATCATTGATGACTTTAATACTGAGACACAAACAGTGCAAGCTGACCAAACTCAGACTACGTTCGATATACCAGGTGTGACAGACACAGATGGTCCGACAGCATTTAGTGGCACTGACTTAGCCAATGCCTTACGGGAATTAAAAACAGAGCAGACAAATACTCAATCTTCTAATGTTGGCATCATCGGTACTGTTAACAGCAGTGATAATGGATTATTGAATGTTAGCAGTGACGTTAGTGTAGATGGAGTCACCACCTTAACTTACACTCCTTCTTCAGGAACGTTTGATTTAACTGATGGTGGCAATATAAGTCTGGAAAGATTAGCATTCGGCTTTGATATCATATCATCAGACTTAGATGGTCTTGACCTTACTGCTGCAATTACTTCTGGAACTCAGACAGCAACTTTCACCAATACCCTACCAGCAGCGCCTCCAACTTTGAGAGCAATCTTTGAGGTGTCAGACTTTACCAACAATGAAAACGTTAACTTTGCAATAGTCGATGAAATCGTCTTCACCTTGGATACTCCTGCTCAAGGTCAACTTAGTCTCGATACAATTGAGGCTTTTGCGATTCCTTTTGAAGCAGAAACTTCTGCTGGTTTAGCCCTTTTGGGAAGTTGGGCTGTATGGAAACGCTGGAAAAGTCGTCGTAGTTCAGCTAACTAGAAATAAATTTTTTCTGGATCAAGAGCAGGTGATTCTCACTTTTTTAATCAAAAATCAAAAATTGATGATCAGACTAACCCTCGCACCGAGAGGGTTATTTTCTTTTGTGGGATACAAAACTAATCAATATAGCCTAAATCGCGCAAACGGCGATACACTTCTGGGTCATTATAGTTATCGGCGGTTTCTTCTGCAAGACGAGTGGCTGGCAGTTCTCCTAAAAAAGATTGTAGGCGATCGCAGAGGGGTTCGACTTTCTCAGGGAAAATATCGTGGAGATTAATGGACTCTCTAGGGTCATCGACCAGATTATACAACTCACGATGGTCTAACCCTGAGTCTCCCTTGGCTAACAGTTTATAATTTCCTTGCCAGATAGCCCGTGTTGTGCGATCGTATCCCCGAGAAGAAACTAATTCAGGCTGTCGTTCTTGCAAGAGGTTAATCACGTTTTGTGGGGGAACTGCTTCAGCAAAGACGGCTTCATTTTGATTCCCTTCTGCGAGGGTTAACGCTGTTTCTGACTCATTAGCTAGTCCTGCTGCGGTTAAGACTGTATGGAAGAGACGACGAGTAGAGACAATCTCTGTGCGTTGTTTGGCGGGAAAATCCCCATTGGGAGTGCGAATGATGAGAGGAACTCTTGCTAATTCATTATAGATGGCATTGGTATGACCGACTAGCTGCTTTTCTCCCAAATGTTCTCCATGATCGGAACAAACAATCACAATGGTATTCTCCCACCGTCCGTTGTCTCGCAACTGCTGTAAAAACCATCCCACTTGTTCATCTTGTGCTGCGACTTCTGCGTTATACATTCCATCTAAGGTGGCTTTTTGCTGTTCATTAAGCGGGGAAGCGAGGGGAGCTAACCAGCCATAGACATCGCTGTTAAATTGGCGGAGATAGCGTTGAGAAGTGGGATCGCGCAATACATTTGGCGCAAACCTCTCCACATATTTTCTTGGCGGATGATACGGCATATGAGTTCCCATCAGGTTAATAAATGTAAAGATGGGCTGATCGGGTGCTAATCCTTGCCGTTCCGTTAACAGTTTAACCGCATCACTGAGAGATTTTGTCGTGTTTCCCTTGAAACTTAATGCTGTTTGCCACAACGGAACCATAATCGGGGTAAAAGATAATGCTAACATTAATTCCGATCGGGCAAACCTGTCTTGAACTTGATTCAAAGTGTTGGCTAAAACCCGCTTAAACCCCTGACGATAGCGATCGATCAAGTTTGAAGTGACTCCAGCTTGATTGGGTTGTGAGGTAAGTAAACCGCTATAGTTAAGAAAGCTATAGAAACCACGACGCAGGCCATTATTAATCACTCCCACTAATGGGTTATTACAAAAAGCTGCGGTGTAGTAGCCTCCTGCTTGCAATCGTTCTGCTAAGGTTGGTAAAGTTGCGGGGAGTACAGAATAGGACTGTACTATTTGATGGACAGAGGGATAAACCCCTGTAAACATAGAGGCATGAGAAGGAATTGTCCATTGTGCGGGAGCGATCGCGTTCTCAAACTGTGTTGCTTCACTCGCTAAGCGGTCGATCGCAGGAGAAGTTTCTTGAGGATAGCCGTAACAAGAAAGTCGGTCAGCGCGTTGGGTATCAAGTACCAGAAAAATGATATCTGGGGAAGTCATAGTTAAACCCTTTTCAAGTTATCCCTCAGCTTAACATTTCAAGTCAATGGCTTTTCTGAAATCGCTGATGAAATCAATGACACTAACTTTTTACACGAAAGAAACGACGGAGTTGGGCAATCGCGTAATCTCGGTTTAATTTAGAAATTACATCTAGGGTAATTCCTTTGGGGCAAACAGCTTGACATTCCCCATAATTGCTACAATTGCCAAAGCCTAATTCATCCATCTTTTTAACCAAATTTAAAACGCGATCGTCTTTTTCAGGTTGGCCTTGGGGAAGACTGTTCAAATGGGCTGTTTTCGCCCCGACAAACAGCATTGCAGAGGCATTTTTACAAGTCGCCACACAAGCACCGCAACCAATACAAGCTGCTGCATCCATTGCGCCATCAGCCACTGCTTTGGGAATGGGAGTCTGATTAGCATCGGGGGCGCTGCCCGTCCGTGCAGTGATAAAGCCACCTGCTTGAATTAAAGCATCAAACGCCGAGCGATCGACCACAAGGTCTTTAATCACAGGAAAGGGTTTTGCTCGCCAAGGTTCAATGGTAATCTTATCGCCATCATTGAAATGACGCATATACAATTGACAAGCAGCAGTTTCCTTTTCTGCTCCTTGGGGAATTCCATTAATGGTCATGGCGCAACTACCACAGATTCCCTCGCGACAGTCGTGGTCAAAGGCAATGGGGTCTTCTCCTTGGGTAATCAGGTTTTCATTGAGGAGGTCGAGCATTTCTAAAAATGAACTGTCTGGAGAAACATTTTCTAATTCATAAGTGACCATTTCTCCTTCAGCGTCAGAGTTAAATTGTCGCCAAATGTTTAAGTGTAGGTGCATTGCTTTGGGTGTTTTAGATTCTAGGGTAGCGCTTAGATGGGAGACCAAGCCATTAGGCTAATCGATCGCGCCTTAGATAGAATAGGAAAGAAAAACACCACAGACCAACAAATGTCCCCAGTTGAAACCTCGACCAAAACCGATCGCACTCCAGAAGATTATCTCAACCAAATTCCTGATGAGAAAGAGATGTCCATTTTCGATCATCTCGAAGAACTGCGCTGGCGCATTTTTTATTCCCTCATTGCAGTCGGTGTGGGAATTATCGGCTGTTTTATCTTTGTCCGCCCGATCGTGGAAACTTTACAACTTCCCGCCCAAGGGGTAAAATTCTTACAACTGGCCCCTGGAGAATACTTCTTTGTTTCGGTGAAAGTCGCGGGTTATAGTGGCTTATTGGTGGCGAGTCCGTTTATTGTCTATCAAATTCTTTTATTTATCCTTCCTGGCTTAACTCGTGGTGAACGTCGTCTCCTTATTCCAGTGATGGTCGGCTCAACGCTCCTGTTTGGTGTGGGATTAGTCTTTGCTTATTATGCCTTAGTTCCTGCTGCGTTAAAGTTTTTTATCAGCTACGGTCAAGACGTGGTTGAACAGATGTGGTCAATTGATCAATATTTTCGCTTCGTTCTCTTGTTATTATTTAGCACTGCTCTGGCTTTCCAGATTCCGATTATTCAGGTTTTATTAGGATTATTAGGTCTTGTCTCATCGAAAATCATGCTTTCAGGATGGCGCTATGTTATCCTTGGCTCAGCCGTTTTAGGTGCGATCTTAACTCCTTCGACTGATCCTCTGACTCAATCCCTCTTAGCGGGGGCGGTGTTAGGTTTATACTTTAGTGGAATTGGTGTGGTAAAACTTCTGGGAAGATAGTATTTGTGTTGGCTGCCATAAAACTGGAAAAACTAAGCTCATTGACTTGATTCCATTGGGATACTTGATCAATCACCCCTCTTTCTAAAGCTAGATAGACTTCTCCTCCTCCCAATACTTGCACATTCACGCCCAACTCAGACATCACTTTTCCACCTAAGCCTAGAATCCGCATTTTTAAGCCATTGAGGTCACTGAGGGAGTTAATTTCTTGATTGAACCATCCTCCCATTTGTGCTCCTGTATTCCCTGCGGGAAAGTTAATGATATTAAAATCGCTATAAATGTTCTGCGTTTCATCTGTATTTATAATTTGTTATCTTAGGGAGATGTTTTGCCAATAATACAATGATTTGGATTCTTTTTGCGAGTTTAACGGCTTTTTTTGAATCAACGAAAGATGTGGTCAGTAAACGAGGGTTGCAAACTTTAGATGAATATGTTGTTGCTTGGTCAATGGTGTTTTTTTCGTTACCCTTGATGTTTCCCTTTTTAGGGTTTATAGATATTCCTGAATTAGGAGACAATTTTTTCAAGGCGTTAATCGCCGGGGGAAGTATTAATGTTGTTGCTATGTTGCTTTATATTCGCGCTATTAAATTAACTGATTTATCCTTAGCTGTTCCTTTAATTACCTTTACCCCACTTTTTTTATTAGTCACCTCTCCTCTTATTGCTAATGAAAATCCCAGCGCGATCGATGCTCTGGGAATTGTTTTTATTGTTGCTGGTTCTTATATTTTAAACTTACAACAAAAGCAGCAAGGTTATTTCGCCCCGTTTCAAGCATTGCTGAAAGAAAAAGGATCGCAATTAATGTTATTAGTGGCGTTTCTGTGGAGCTTTAGTGCTACTATTGATAAAATTGGGGTTCGCAATTCTTCCCCAGTTTTTTGGGCGATCGCGATTCATTGTTATATCTCGGTTGGACTATTTCCGATTATGCTTTATCAATCTCGCAACAGTTTAAAGACAGTGGTTAAAAATTTACCTAAGTTAGCCCCGATCGGATTTTTACAAGGTTTAGTCGTTCTCTGTCAAATGCAAGCCATCAGTTTAACTTTAGTGGCTCATGTCATCTCAATTAAACGTATGAGTGCTTTATTAAGTGTAATTTGGGGACATTTAATTTTCAAAGAAAAAGGATTAAAACAACGAGCTTCTGGCGCAACTGTCATGGTGATTGGCGTTCTCTTAATTACTTTAGCTTAGCAATTCCAAACAACATAAGTACGACTCGATCGCTGCTTCATTCATTTTTCCTGTATCATCTCTTCACTATGGCAACTAAGCAATTAATAATTTCTCTACCGCTAATTGTTCTTTGTTGATTCCTGAGTAATCACTTCACGATCAGATTAACTCTGTCACAAACCAAATTTAGGAATTGGGTACATGGCGCTACCTATTGCTAATTTGGATGAACAACAAGCTGATCCAAAATAATTCCTTTAAATAATAGAGCCGAGCAGAATCCAACTGCTGTCTGGCTGGGTATTGCAAGAATAGCAACTGAAACAGTAGAGAACAATGTTAAACCTGAGCGAATAATTCCTCCCAACTGCGAGAGGAAGCATCGGGTTGCGCGACGATCTCGATGATTTTATTTTTGGCTTCTGGCTGGTTTAATGCAGCGACGCTGACCTGTGCGACTTTGGTGCGGGGAATACTCCCTTCAAATAGGGTATCAGCTTTAGCAGCGACGATCGCGTCGGGAGTGTCTTCATTTTTTAACCCCCCTGGACGGACAATGGTGTAAGTTAAAGCACTTTTTTGTAACTCCATTTCTGCTTGTTTTTTCCAATACAGCACCAGCCAAAACAGGTTTAAGGGGTGGAAGAAGCGCGACACACATAGGGAGGACACCATCACAAAATGTTCTATGTTCTTCTCTTTTGCGATGTCAATCAGGTTTTTAGTTCCTTGATAATCCACTTGAAACGGGCCAGTGGGATCAAAACTGGGACGAGCGCCTGTTGCGGATAACAAGACAGTGCAATCAGCGATCGCCTCCTCTAGACTCTCAGGTTTGAGGACATCTCCTACCACTAAGTCTGCTTCTGGGGGTAAGATCGTTTGTCCTTGTTCTAAATTTCTCACCAACGCACGGACTGGAATGTTGGCGTTGACTAACTCCTGAACAATGCGTCGTCCTGTTTCACCCGTTGCACCAGCGACAAATGCTTTCATCTTTGATTTCTCCTAAACTAAAAGCGGTCTTTCATCCCGCGTATGCGTCCAAAGGTTTGGATCGGATCGGAAGATTGCGCGATCGCCTGTAAATTTTTATCTTCCCAACGAAGAAAGGGATTAGTCTGTTTTTCTTGCGCTAATAAAGAGGGAACCGTTGCTTTCCCTGCTTGTCGATCTGCTTGCACTTCCTGATATCTTGCTTGTACCAAAGGATTATTCGGTTCAACAGTGATCGCAAACTGATAGTTTTTCAGGGTATATTCATGAGCGCACCAGAGACGAGTTTGATCGGGGAGGGTTTTCAGTTTACTCAGAGAGTCCACCATTTGGCTTGGGGTTCCCTCGAATAAGCGTCCACAACCGCCAACAAATAAAGTATCACCAGCAAAGAGGTCTCCTGTGTCTTCGCCTTCTGCTGGGGGGAAATAGTAGGCAATGTGACCAGAGGTATGGCCGGGGACGAACAAGACTTTGCCCAATCGCCCCGCAAAGGTCACTGTATCGCCTTCGTTGAGAAACACTTCCTGATGGGGAATACGGCTTTCATCTTTAGCACTCCCATAAACCACAGCTTGAGGATAGTGTTTTTTCAGTTCGCGGTTTCCTCCCACATGATCAAAGTGATGATGGGTATTAAAAATCGCCACCAACTCTGCATCCATTTCCTGAAGAAACTTCAACACAGGGTTGGCTTCTGCTGGATCAATGGTTGCTGCTATCTTGCGCCTAGCATCATAAAGCACAAAGATATAGTTATCTGAGAGAGATGGTAAACGTTTGACCTTCATGATACTTACTTTTTCTCCTCCAGGGCTGCCGAGTTTTTTTCTTGAGCCATCAAGTCTCCTTCACTGGGCAATTCCAGACAATAGCCAGCCCCATAAACTGTTTTAATGTACATGGGATGACGGGGTTCTGGTTCTAGTTTAGTGCGGAGGTGACGAATATGCACCCGAATCGTTTCAATATCATCATCGGGATCATAGCCCCATACTTCTTTTAGGATTTCACTGGGAGAAACCGTTTGTCCATGACGTTGCAGCAAACAGTGGAGAAGTTCAAACTCCAGATGAGTTAACTTAACAGTTTTTCCAAACCAAATCGCCTCAAACCTTTCTGGAACTAAGGTCAACGGGCCATAGTTCAGAATCTCACTGTGTTTGGCTGCTTTGGGGATGCGATCACTGCGACGGAGGAGAGCGCGGATACGGGCTAACATCTCTTCCACTTCAAAAGGTTTAGTCATATAGTCATCTGCACCTGCATTAAAGCCTTCCACCTTATCTTGAGTTTGACCTAAAGCAGTCAACATTAAGATTGGAATCTCGGAAGTGCGATCGTCCCGTCGGAGGCGCTGACAGACAGTTAAGCCATCAACACGGGGTAGCATCAGGTCAAGCATGATCAAATCTGGTTGGAGTTGAACGGCGAGAGCTTGACCTTTAATTCCGTCGCTAGCAGGTTCTACGGTATAGCCAGCCATTTCAAGGTTAATGGAAACCAGTTCGGAAATGGCGGGATCATCTTCAATAACAAGGATTCGAGGCATCATTATGATAGCTTCAGCTATACTTTTATTTAGGGTTTGACAAGATGTGTAAACAAAAACTTAAGATTTATCTACTAATTATATGAGCTTTGCTTCAATCTCTTTATTCTGAATTAAGATTCCTTGAAGAATTCATAAGCACTTCTCCCGTCATCTTTAACAAGTCTTAAGAATTATAACGAATAATCCCCTAATTTTACCAGTGATGACAATTTTTTTAACTCCCTATATTCCCCCTTACTTGTTTCGTGATGGTATTGTCCAGACTGTAGCAACTCATTATCGGTACGGCAAGGCTTGGGAAATTTGGCAAGATCGGGTGTGGTGGATCAAAGGCTATCCTTCCCTTCCTTGGCAAGAAAAGGTGTTTCTTGGGGCTGAAAATGTTCCCTTGTGGGGGAAATGGGTTTGTCCTCCTGATGCTTATGGGACAATCATTATCACCTATGGGATCACAGGTAATACGGAACAATCTTGGTATGCTTATTTAACCGCTTATAAGGCTTATGCTCAGGGTTGGGCAGTTTTGCTCTATGATTGGCGTGGACATGGCAAAACGGCTCAATTATCCCCTGCTCCTAGCTCTGATGGCTGGCGCGAAGGGGCCGATCAAGTTTTACTCGCTGAACAGTTGGTGGCGTTAGGCTGTCCCCAAAATGTGGTTTTAATGGGCTTTTCTTTAGGTGGACAGTTGACACTGTGGGGGTTAAAGGAAGCGCAGAATAGTCCTTATATTATCGGTGGTGCGACTTTATGCCCCAATTTAGAATCGAACCGGTCTCTGGATTATTTGCTGAGTTATCCCTTTGGGCGCTTGGTGGAGAAAAATTTTACGAAACAGTTAATCTTGGAAGCGCGACGCAAAGCAAGCACTTTCCCTGATGCGGTTGCTGAAGGTGCTGTGGAGAGGATTGATTCCATTAAGAGTTTCGATCGCGAAATAGTAATTAATTATTATGGTTTCCATAACGTTTCTGAATACTACCACCAAACAGGGGGATTGTATTTACTTGACCAATTAACCTTACCCTACCTAGTGGTTTATGCCGCAGATGATCCCGTTTTTGACCCCAGTTTAGTGTCAGACCTGAAAACCAAAATTGAACATAATCCCAACGGTCATCTTTTGTTAACGGATGCTGGGGGTCATATTGCTCACATTGCCCAAAAGAATCAGCACGAAGATCAGTTTTGGGGAATTAATCGCTTGTTAGACTTTGCCAATCAATTGATCATTAATTAGTTCTTCGTTATTTGTTATTTGTTCGTTGTTTCAGCCTCCTAACACCCAATCTTGGGGGCTATTTTGAACAATTGGTGCTGGTGATTACTATACATTTTGTGGTGGGCATTGCCCACCCTACGGTAGTTTCATAATTCGCGCTGTAGCATTATCTTTAAAGATATGAAACTTTGCTGCCTAAAAAGAAGAAATAGAAATGTCGGTTCGGTAGAGCAAGCGCGAAACCAAACTTGACAATTAAATCTATGTTAATCACTGCTCACTGCTACACACAAATTCATGTTAAAAAAAATTCAGAAACAATTTCCCTCGCTAAATCGTACCATTTGGATTCTTGCCTTTGGTCGATTACTCTCCAATATTGGCACAGGATTTGTTTTATTTTATGCTTCAATTTTCTTTGTTAACCAAGTGGGATTATCGGCAACTTTAGTGGGAATTGGTATCGGAAGTAGTCAAGTAGCTGGCGTGTTGGGGCGCTTTTTAGGAGGCGTTTTTACAGATAGCAAATCTTGGGGAAGACGACGCACTTTATTACTATCTGCTGCAATTTCTGTGTTAGCAGATGTGGTGTTAGCACTAACTTATAATTTTCCCACTTTACTCCTTGGTAACTTAATTTTAGGCTTAGGTGTTGGCTTATATTGGCCTGCAACGGAAGCTGTTATCGCCGATATTACAACACCAGAGAAACGAAATGAAGCCTTTGCCATTACTCGCGTTGCAGATAGTTTAGGTTTAGGAATTGGGGTGGTTTTAGGAGGATTAATTATTAGCACTGCTGGCAATTATCGGCTGCTATTTGTAGCGGATGGGATTTCCTTTTTAGTCTTCTTCTTAGTCATTTATTTTGCAATTCAAGAAAGTTATCAATTTGAGGAAGAAACAAGTTCAAAAAATCTGTTTTCGGGTTGGGGAGTTGCGCTGCGCGATCGCGCTTTCCTTGTATTTTTAGGCCTTAATGTCCTCTTTACCACCTATATTGCCCAAATTCAAAGCACTCTCCCCCTTTACTTCCGAAACTATGTCCAAACAGGAGGGGAAGAAATGGGGTTTTCTCCTGAAACAATTAGTGCTTTATTTACTTGGCACATCACTTTTGCAGCGATTATGCAGTTACCAATGGCAAGATTTTTAAACCGTTTCCGACGCGCTCAAGCGCTAACACTTTCCTTCTCTTTATGGTTGGTTGGGTTTGTTTTAATTTGGGTCACTGGAATAACTCAACAAGCACCCCTTTTGCTTGCCATTTTAACCCTAGGAATCCTTAGTTTAGGCTTAAATAGTTACACCCCTTCTGCTTCGTCTTTGGTTGCTGACATTGCACCTGCTTCCTTGCGCGGTGTATATTTATCATTGAACTCCCAATGCTGGGCGATCGGGTTTTTTGTTGGCCCTCCCATTGGAGGATGGGCGTTAGATCAAAGCCGAGTGATTACCGATCAGTTTTGGCTAGGGGTTGCGATGACAACCCTAATCGGAATGTTGGCATTGCGCTACTTAAATCAACTGTTAGAATCATGAAACATTTATTGTCTATTCTGCTAGCAATTTTCATTTTAATTGCTCTGGCTAGCTGTCAAAACTTTTCTCCTAAAGACCCCAATGTGAGTTCAAATTCTGAAACCACTCTGCAGCTAGAAGCCTTTACTTTAGAAGCAGAAACTTGGCAAACTCTTGAAGGAGAAGGAATCAGTATTTCTCTCCCAAAAGGCTATCAGGGGGGAAACCCATTACGGGATTTAACCGAGATTGAATCAGCTTTAAATAGTTTGGATACAAGTTATGGGAGACGGTTACAAAGTATTAAACAAAATCTCGATAATCTGGTTTTTATTGCCTTTGATACGCGATCGCTGACTCCTGATACTCTCACCAATCTTAACATTATTCAACAGCCTTTAGAAGGGTCAATCAGCCTCGGAGATTATCTAGACCAAGCGATCGAACAACTAGAAAAAACCCATAAAATTGAACAAGAAATTATCACCAGCAGCGATCGCGGAGAAATTGCAAGAATTGTAGCCAATAAAACCACAGACAATGGCGTAACCATGAAACAATTATTTTATTTCCAACCGCAGGAAGACATCATGTTAATCAGCACCTTTAGCACCCCGAAAAGCGAATTTCAAAGCCGAGTTGCCAATTTTGAACAAAGTATCGCAAGTATAAAGATTAATCATTAAATTTTGTCGTTTGTCCTTTGTCCTTCGTTTTTTATTACCCAATGACCAATAACGATCCCCCCTAACCCCCCTTGAAAAAGGGGGAAATGATCCCCCCTAACCTCCTCACTAAAGCTCTGGCTTCATAAGGGGGGAACAAATAACAAATAACAAATAACGAATAACAAATAACGAATAACGAATAACAAATAACGAATAACAAATAACAAATAACAAATAACGAATAACGAATAACAAATAACAAATAACAAATAACAAATAACAAATAACAAATAAATGGATTTAAGACAAGTGATTATTGCCTATAAAGCAGGCGAAAAACAAAGTAAAAGGTGGGCGGAAACCACCGCCGAAGCCGTAGAAAAGCGAGGGGCGAAAGTCCTTGTTGGACCCAGTGGCTTAAAAGATAACCCTTATCCCGTTTTTTTGTCCTCTGCGGGGGATGAAATCGACTTAGCGATCGTTTTGGGGGGAGACGGAAGTGCTTTGGCAGCAGCGAGAGAATTAGCCCCAGAAGGTATTTTAATTTTAGCCGTGAATGTGGGAGGGCATTTAGGCTTTTTAACCGAACCCTTTGAATTATTTCAAGACGTGGAAGCCCTGTTAGACCGCATTGAATCAGACCGTTACGCCATCCAACGACGGATGATGTTACAAGCGCAGGTGTTGGAAGGCGATCGCGTTACACCAGAGCCAATGAGTGATATTTTTTACTGTTTAAATGAGATGTGTGTCAAACCCGCCAGCATCGATCGAATGCCCACCTCAATTTTAGAAATGGAAGTGGATGGAGAAGTGGTAGATCAATTTCAAGGGGATGGGTTAATCGTAGCGACTCCCACAGGGTCAACCTGTTACACTGCTTCTGCGAATGGACCGATCGTACATTCGGGAATGGAAGCAATGGTGATCACTCCCATCTGTCCCCTTAGCTTATCGAGTCGTCCCTTAGTGCTTCCTCCCGGGTCAGTTGTGAGTATCTGGCCATTAGAAGAAGCGGAACCCTCCACCAAACTCTGGACAGATGGCGCACTGGGAACAACCATCTGGCCAGGACAGCGTGTATCCGTGACCATGGCAAAGTGTCTGGCTAAATTTATTGTCTTACGAGAAGAACACTCCTTTTACAGTACCTTACGGGAAAAGTTAATGTGGGCAGGCACACGCATTCATTACGATAATGAGCATCGCAACGGACAAGGTTAACTCACCTGTTCCGCCGATTCGACAGATTGTGCTAATTCTCGTACCACTCGCGACGCATAAGGACGAATCACCCACCACAGAAACGGAGATAGCCAACCGCGCAGAGTAATCGAACAAGAGACATAAGTTCCAATTAGGGTAGATTCTACCTGATAAGTCACCCGATTTTGAATCCCCGGAATGGCTAACACTCGTAAGCTAAGTAATTCCCTAGGATTAACTTTTTCCACAAATACTCGAATCGGAATCGGAGTTAAGCGCGTGACGGCTTTATAGATCAGACCGGGCTTGGCTCGTAACCCCCGAGGCGCGTTAGTATGATCGAGCAGGGGATTCCAAGAAACATCCCCCAAGTTAATCAGTTTCTCCCATAAGGCTTCTGCGGAAGCATTACTCAGCACCCGATAGGTTTTGTAGAGGGAAAACTGACAGCAGATTTTTTCTTTTCTGACGATGAACTTAAACGAAAAATTAAGAATCACAACATCTCTCCTGATCCATTACGTCCAGGCAAGTATTCTATTGTAGGAAAATTAGATTGTTTTGAGTTTACCACTCAAGAATAATTTGTAAAATTTATTAGCCATTTAATCCATGAGTGTTAAAAATACTGAAGTTACCAGCGCCACCCCCTTATTTGTTCCCCCAGAGGATGGGAAAGCACGGGTAAAAGCGTTTATGCTAAGCCTACAGGATGAAATCTGTCAGGCGTTAGAAGCCCTCGATGGAAGCGGTCAAACCTTCCAAGAAGATAGTTGGGAACGGGAAGAAGGCGGTGGCGGTCGATCGCGCGTCATGAAGGGAGGAAATTTATTGGAACAGGGGGGGGTTAATTTTTCTGAAGTGTTTGGGAGTAAACTTCCCCCCTCTATTTTGAAACAGCGCCCAGAAGCCGAAGGACATGATTTCTTCGCCACGGGAACGTCAATGGTGTTACATCCCCGTCACCCTTATGTTCCCACCGTTCACATTAATTATCGCTATTTTGAAGCGGGTCCAGTGTGGTGGTTTGGCGGTGGTGCTGATTTAACCCCCTATTACCCCTTCGCTGAGGATGCGGTTCATTTCCATCAGACTTTGAAAGCTAGCTGCGATCGTCATCATCAAGAATATTACCCTGTATTTAAGCGCTGGTGCGATGAGTATTTCTACATCAAACACCGTCAGGAAAACCGAGGTATTGGTGGGGTCTTTTTCGACTACCAAGATGGTCAAGGGGAATTATATCGCGGGCCGAGTGCTGATGGCGCTGCTGGGCAATATAGCCGTGAATTAGGCGCGATCGCGCCCCGCACTTGGGAAGACCTCTTCGCCTTCGTTCAAGACTGCGGACGGACCTTTTTACCCGCTTATACACCCATTGCCAAAGCACGCCGTACTATTGAGTATGGAGACCGAGAACGGAACTTCCAACTCTATCGACGGGGACGGTATGTCGAATTTAATTTAGTGTACGATCGCGGAACGATTTTCGGCTTACAAACCAATGGACGCATCGAATCGATTTTAATGTCTCTTCCTCCCCTTGTTCGTTGGGAATACTGCTATCATCCTGAACCCAACACCCCAGAAGCAGAACTTTATGACACCTTTCTGAAGCCACAAGATTGGCTCAATTGGAAGTCTTTTTAATGGTAGGGTGGGCAATGCCCACCTTTAATGATTCTTAATCAATTATGAAGCAGAAACTTGGCAAATTGGGATAAAAACGAGACAATGGTAGGGATAAACAAATCAATCTATAAAAAACGTCGCTAAATTAAAATCTGTGGATACTCTTCGCACTCTTTCTGAAACCAAACGCACCTTTTATACCCATCATACTCGCCCTCTCAATTCTATCTATCGACGAGTCGTGGAAGAATTGTTAGTGGAAATGCACTTACTCTCTGTTAATGCTGACTTTAAGTATGACCCAATTTATGCTTTGGGAGTCACAACTGTTTTTGATACCTTTATGGAAGGGTATCAACCCGAAAAAGACAAAACATCCATTTTTAATGCCATTTGTCAAGCGGTAGAAAGCGATCCCAAACACTATCGACAGGACGCAGAAAGGGTAAAATCTCTAGCTGAAAATAACTCCGCAGAAGCGGTGAGCGCTTGGTTGTGTGAGTCGAGACCTCTCAATCAAACAGAGGATTTAAATGAAGTCCTCAAAGCCATTAAAGAGAATCCCCGCTTCAAATATAGCCGTTTGTTTATTATTGGACTTTATACAATTCTAGGAACGGCGAATCCAGAAATTGTCAATGACCATGAAAAACGAGAAGAAATCTTGAAAAACTGTTGTCAAAATCTGGGATTACCGAAAGAAAAAGTTGACAAAGATTTAGACTTATATCGTAGCAATTTAGAGAAAATGCAGCAAGCGCGATCGGTCATCGAAGATGCGATTAAAGCTGATCGCAAACAGCGAGAAAGACGACAGCAGCAACAAAGTTCTGGCGTAGAACTGGAGAAAAAGGAAGAAAAATAAACGTTTGATTTCAGAACATATCTTTTCTTTGCACCGTCCTGATGAAAAAGTTTCAGTCATGGCGGTGTCTTTTGCAGTGCTATATCTCTCTAAAACCACTGGTTAATCCCAAGCATCCGATCGCTCTACATTTTAGTAAGTGATACTCATCAAGTGATAGTCTTGCAAAAAATCAACCTAAAGACAGAATATTTAAAAATAGTAAAAAAATATAAGCTGTGATATGATTTTCTTAAAATTTTATTAATACTGAGGAATCACTTGTATGAACTTAACTTTCAACCGTTTAGGTCAAGTAGGGATTTCCGCTACTGCCTTCTTACTGGCGCTTGGGGCAATGACTCCCGCCCAAGCGATCGTTTTTAGTAGTGATGCAAGACAAGCATTGAGTGACGCTGGGATTGCCCTCGATGAGCCATTTCGCTTAGTCTTTACGACTTCCAGCACACGGGATGCCCAAGCTGACGACATTGCTACTTATGACACATTCGTTAACGATGTCGCTGCTAGCAGCACAATCCTTCAAAATGCCCTTGATGCTCTAGTTGCTGATGGCCTAGTTGGTTTTGGTGGTAATATCACTTGGAGCGCGATCGCTGCTACAGAAGATGATAATCTAGTCAGAGTAAATACAAATACTCAAACCACCGATCCCAGCTTTCCTATCCTTGATTTGCAAGGTGATCTCATTGCGGACGGGAACAATGACCTGTGGGATGGAGCAATTAACAGTCCAATTGATATCACTGAAAATAATGATCCTATCAATGTCTCAGTTTGGACAGGTGTTTTCAATGCTGATGGCACCCCAGGTTCTAACAGATTAGGTCTAAACTTTCCCCGACTTGGATCATCAAATGCTACAAATGCGACTTGGATTACCGAGAATGGCGCTCAACCAACGAATGAATTCTCCCTCTATGCGATTTCCGACCCCATTGTCGCTGTACCTTTCCATACTGACGTTTTACCTGGTTTAGTTGCTCTTGGTGGGTTTGCCTTCTGGCGAGTGCGTCGTCAGCATCAACTGCGTAAAGATGTCTAATTAAATCAAACTAAAAAATGAATCATAAATAATTACGTAGGGATGTTCTATGGAACGTCTCTACATTATTGTTGTTTGGTAACTGCTAAAACCACTGGTTAATTCCAAACCCCAAATCCCGTTGCAGAGAAAATTCTCTTGCCAGACGAAAAACGGCTTCTCGCCCGATCGCGCTTTCCATTGCCGAAGAAAAAACCAAATCAAGACTATATTCTTGGCATAATTGTTTTAACGTGCGAGGCGATCCCGCGATCGCGCATTTCACCACAAAAATCCCTCGCCATCCTTGTTGATAACAGCTTTTGAGTTGTTCTAATGTTCCCACAGATTCATCTAAAGCAATGGGAGTGTGAAATGCTGTTTCTAATGCTTGCATCTGTTCAAACCGATCAGGAGGAAGGGGTTGTTCTAAAAACTCTATTTTTCCCAGCGTATCAGCTATTTTTAGCCATTGTTTTGCTTGAGCTAGGGTTAACCCTCCATTGGCATCTAGACGCAGCTTTGCAGAGGCCGGAAGCTGATCTGCTAACCTATGTAACCATGTTAGTTCTTGTTCAAGGGGAAACACGCCAATCTTCCATTTAAAAGTTTTTTGACCTTCTTTCCAGCCTTTGCGCCAAGCGGTTAACGCAGATTCTCCTGCAGGTAATAAACAGCTTAGCAGAAATCGATCAGGCGCGATCGCTTGATTCAGGGAATCCCCCCTAACCTCCTCACTAAAGCTCCAGCTTTGTAAGGGGGGAACTTTTGCAGGGTCGGATTTCAAATTAGCGGAAAAGCCTTCTAATGCCGACTCAAATGCAAACTGACAAGCGGGTAACTGTTTCGGAATCTGATAAATTTCGGTTGCTGTGATTTCCTGTATTTCGGCGCAAAAATTCAGTGCTTCCTCAAGAGTTTCCGAGCCAAATTGAGGAAGAGGTGCAATCTCACCATAACTAACATTTCCCTCACGGTCTTGGAGAGAGATAATAATTCCTTCTCGAATTTTCCAAACACCGTAACGGGTGCGTAACGGTTGGCGAAAAGGACGCTTGTAGGGGGTAAACGAGAATTGATAATGAATAATTAATAATTGATCCTGCAATGTATTGGTAAGTTGGAATAATAAGTTGACAAGAGAAACCCAAATGTATAATCCAGACAGTGCTATTGAAGCTATTCAAGCCAGAGAAATCCTTGATTCTCGGGGAAGACCTACCGTTGAAGCCCAAGTCCAATTAAGCAGTGGCGCGATCGGGCTGGCGCAAGTGCCTAGTGGCGCTTCCACAGGCACATTTGAAGCTCACGAATTACGAGATGGCGATCAACGCTATGGCGGTAAAGGTGTCCAGAAAGCAGTGGAAAACATCAAAGAGAAGTTAACCCCCGCTTTATTGGAGTTAGACGCACTGGATCAACTCTTGATTGACCAGACCATGAAAGAGCAAGACGGCTCAGAAAACAAGTCCAACTTGGGAGCTAACGCCATTTTAGCAGTCTCTCTCGCAACGGCAAAAGCGGCCGCTGACCATCTAATGTTACCCCTTTATCGCTACTTGGGGGGACCGATGGCGAATGTGCTACCCGTTCCGTTCATGAATGTGATCAACGGCGGAGAACACGCTTCTAATAATGTTGATTTTCAGGAATTTATGATTGTCCCGATCGGCGCACCAACTTTCAGTGAGGCTCTGCGTTGGGGAGCAGAAATCTTTAGCTCATTAAGCAAAGTCTTGGATTCTCGCGGATTGCTGACAGGGGTTGGCGATGAAGGAGGATTTGCGCCTAATTTAGAGTCTAACAAGTCTGCACTAGAAATCCTTATGTTAGCGGTGGAAAAAGCAGGTTATCAGCCTGGGGATCAGGTTTGCTTTGCGTTGGATGTTGCAGCCAGCGAGTTTTACAAGGAGGGAAAATATCGTTATGAAGGGAAGGAACATTCCCCCCAAGAATTAATTGATGATCTCAGTGACCTCGCTAGAGATTATCCCATTATTTCCATTGAAGATGGACTCCATGAAGAAGACTGGGATCACTGGTGTCGGTTAACTGAAAAAATCGGTTCAACCACTCAGTTGGTAGGGGATGATTTATTTGTGACTAACTCCACCCGCTTGAAAAAAGGTCTAGAAACCAAAGCGGGGAATGCGATTTTAATTAAGCTCAATCAGATCGGAACCTTGAGCGAAACCCTAGAAACGATTGATCTCGCCCATCGCAACCAGTATAGCTGCATGATCAGTCATCGTTCTGGAGAAACGGAAGACACCACGATCGCTGATCTCGCGGTGGCAACTCGTGCAGGACAGATCAAAACCGGGTCTTTATCTCGCAGCGAACGCATTGCCAAATATAACCAACTGTTGCGAATTGAAGAGGAATTAGGCGATCGCGCCGTTTACGCCCCGATCGTTGGCTTAGGGCCCCGTTAACAATTAATAATGACGTTCAACTAAGCCCCCCTTAATAAGGGGGGTTGGGGGAATCAAACGCAACAGACAGAATGTTTTGAAAATGGTATTATTTGCTGTTTGTATAAAATGATTAATGATTAATTATCTCCATCCCAATCAAAGTCTTGCACCTCTTTCAAGACATCATCAATTTCTTGCTCGTATGCTTCAGCTTCATTTCTAATTTTTTGGCGATCGATGACAATTTTTAAGTCTTCTACTTCTTTTTTCAGGGCTTCCTCTTGCCGTTTCCGTTCACTAATATCCTGAATAATGCCTTCATAATACAGTAAATTCCCGTGTCGATCTTTAACCGCGCGGGTATCTTCTTGCACCCAAATGATACTCCCATCGCGACGATAAACTTGATACTCCCAATACTTAATTTCTCCCTCTTCGTTAATTCGACGGTTAAACTCTTCTTGACTACTGGAATCAACATATAATTCACTAATCTGACCCACTTGCTCAATCATTTCTTCTGGGGAGTTGTAACAAAAAATGTTTGCCATTGCTGGGTTGACGCTCATATATTTTCCATTGAGATCAAGCTGAAAAATTCCTTCTAAAGCATTTTCAAAAATACTGCGGAATTTTTCTTCTGCAATGCGTAAAGCCTCTTCTGCTCGTTTCCGTTCACTAATATCAATTCCTACGGAAACCGTTGCACTACCATCTTTATATTTTTGCGCTGCAACTAGGTAATATCGTGACTTGCCATCTACTTGCAATTCTATTTCTTTTGACGCTGATTCCGCATCACCATCTAAAAACTGACGGGTAAAATCTGCTAACTGTGTGCTTCCTTTTAAAAAGCCAATTTCCCGACCAATAAAAGAGTCTTGCTTTAAGTTCCAATCTTCAGCTAAATGACGATTCACTCCTAAATAAATTCCTCCAGAATTTAACCAAGAAATTGCACCAGGCACTGTATCAATAACCGTTTCTAACTGTTCTTTTGCGTCAGCTAAGTCTTTTTCTCTTGTCTTCACGGTATGCACCATACGCTGAAAAACCCTTGCCAATTGTCCCAATTCATCATCCCTTGCTGCGACCCCATCGAGACTTTGTGGTTTGAAAGTATTGGCTTCCACCGCAGCAGCAGCGCTAGTAACTCGTTTGACTTGCTGCAAATAGCGGGACATTTCTTGATTTTTTTCCCGAATGGATAAATTAGCTTTATTTAATTCCACATTGCGTTTATCTAAAAGTTCTTTGGCAACTTTATAAATTTGTGCTTGGGCTAATAATAGTTGCGGAAAGTCTAAAATGCGATAAACCCCTGGATCAAATTCAATCACCAAGGGTTCATATAAATCTTCTGGGGGACGTTGTAAGCAGCTTTCTGTTGCATCGTGAATCAAAGTGTTGCCTGAAAATATATAAACCGTTGGCTCGATCGATTCATAAAGGGTTCTTAGCGGTCGGTGAGTAAATAATTCTAGACTGTAAGGGGTACTCATCGCTGTTAAAAATTTTTGCCGAGAAAGTATCCCCTGATATTGACCATTTTCTGTCAGAAGAACTCCTGTTAAAACTGGATTCTCGTCAAATAGTTTGGTTAAGGTTTCTCCTGGAGAGGCTAACTCAATTTGAATATCATAAAGGGTTAGCTGTCTTAAAGTTGATTCAACGGTTAGATGCCGAGGTGGGTTAGTAGTGCGTGAACTGGACATTATCCTTATTTGTTATTTGTTATTTGTTATTTGTTATTAGTCATTGGTCTTATGTCCCGCCTTAAGAACCCGAGCAAAGCGTGAGGAGGGTTAGAGGGGATCGTTATTGGACAACAAAGAACGAAGGACAAAGGACTAAGAACATTATTAATTATTAATTGTTAGTTGTCCCTTACCAGTCTTCTTCAGGATTAGAGCTTTCAATTAGCGATTGTATAGTTTGTGTGGGAGCAGCCACATTAAATAAATGTAAACCAAACTCTTGGCTGATGGTTTGAGTTACCTTTAAACCACGAACACTATGACCGGCTTCGTTAATCAATGGCGAAAAAATGCCAATTCCTAATTCGTTAGGAATCACGGCGATCGTGCCACCGCCAATGCTGCTTTGTGTGGGGATTCCCACTTGATAAAACCACTGCTGAGAATAATGTCCTAAACCACAAGTGGTGAGGAGACTTAATAAATCTTGCACATAAGCCTTCTCGATCGCCTTTTGTTCTGTCATAGGGTTTACGCCTCCGTTGGCGAGAGTCGCTGCAATCATAGCAAGGTCGTTACTGTTAACTAAGATTGCTTGTAATTGTAAATACAATTTAAGCGTATCTTGCAAATTTTCCGACAGTGCGCCACATTGACGTAACCAAAAGGTTAATCCTCGTTCATAATTAGCAGCCGCTTTTTGCGATTGAAACACCGAGGTATCCACTTCTAAAGTTCTCCCTGTGTAACGACTGAGAGTGTCTAACACCCGTTGCAATTTTTCAGGTAAAGAGTTCCCTTTAATTAGGTCAGCAGCAGTCATTGCCCCTGGGGGGGATAAGGGATTTTTGGGGATATGATTTCCAGCCGTTAATTCTAGTTGATAGGGCTGATTGTCAGTGGGTTGAAGGTTAATGCGACTGGTAATATATTCTCGCCCATAGTCTTCCAAAGCAATTCCATAAATTAGCAGATTCCCTAAATTTTGCAGAGTGAAGAATTGATGGCTATCCCCAACTTCAAACTCTTGCCCTTTGGTTGTAATGACATTAATGCCAAAACAATCGGATTCAACGGGCAGTAATTCTGGGATATAGTTAGTTATTTTTCCTTCTTGTATTCCTTGTAAGCGTTCATTGAGATCACTCAAGTAACTCCGAAAAGGAGAGGTGATGCCATGAATGGATTTGGCTAGTGATTCGAGTTCATTGGCTGGCTTCATTTGAATTTAACCCTCATTGCGATCACGCTGGTTTCATAACTAGCTTATCAATTTTTTAAAGTTTTTACTCCATAATTTGTTGAGCGACTTTTTCAAATTCTTCTGTAATTGGGTGCTTGGGATTACTAATAATAAAAACTCCCTCACTTGCTAGTTTTGCCATATCAACCGAAAGAGGAAATACCCCAGCAACGGGTAAATCATAAACTTGTTCAATTTTTTGACGCAGATGATCAAAGCTAGTGGTAGTGAGGGCTTTGTTAACCGCTAGAACCATTTTACGAACTTTCAAGCGACGGGCGACATCAACGACGACAGCAGTTCCTTGATAGTCTTGTTTATCAGGTCTTAAAATAAAGATTACAAAATGAGAGATTGCCAAAGATAAAAAGGTATCTTTTGATAAGCCTGGGTGGGTATCAATAAATAGATAATCCAGTTCTAAAGTTTTCACTAATTTGCGAAAGCCATCATGAAGTAAACTCACTTTATATCCTTCTTTCAAAATTCTAGCAATGTCGTCGGGACGAGTGCTGGAGGGAACTAAAAACAGTTTTCCTCCTCCTCCTAGACCCACATTTTTGGTAACCTCGTAAGCGGCTTCTTCAATGGTACTCTCTCCCCACAAGTAGGTATTTAATGTCCGCTTTAAGTTTTCGACTTCAAAATTAAAAATATTATGAATGCCGGGGGAGGGAAGATCAATATCTACAACCCCGACTCGTTTTCCTCGGTTAGCAATGGCAGTGGCGAGATTAGCGGTGAAACTAGATTTTCCCGTACCACCACGGTAAGAGTGGATGGCAATTACTTTCGGCATTTTGAAATAATAATTGGTAACCTTAAGAGTGCACTAAGTTGGGAATTTAGAAGTTTGGGTCACAAGCAAGATTGAAATGACTACATTATATTATATCAATCACATACCTGCTTGGAAAAAAGTTTAATGATTTTTGGGCAAGGGCGATCGCCCGCTTTAATAGGTTAAGATTCCTTCCCCTCTGGTCAGGGCAGTAAGAAGCGGAAGTTCAATCTTGTCCTTCATTAAACCTTTAAAGAGGACAATTGTTCCACACAACGGACAAAAATTTCGACCCCCATTCCTAGAGCCGTTTCATCAAAATCAAAACGAGGATGATGATGGGGATAATTGAGTCCTAAGTTGACATTAGCTGAACCGAGGAAAAAGTAACAGCCTGGCACTTGTTCTAAGAAAAAAGCCATGTCTTCGCTACCCATTGTTTGACAATGTGGCACAACACCTGTCGGGGTTTCGACCACCTCATTAGCGACCGATCGCACTAACTCAGCAACTCGACGATCATTAATCACTGGGGGATACATTGCCCAATAATTCAGGTCATAACTTGCGCCGTGCGTTTGACAGACTCCTGAGATGATTTCTTCTACACGCTGACCCATATAGTCTTTGAGGGCTGAATTGAAATAACGAACGGTTCCAGACAGATAAGCGCGATCGGCGATCACATTCATCGCTGATCCTGCTTTTAATTCCCCCACTGTCACCACTGCCGAATCAATGGGGTCGATATTACGGGCGACAATGGTTTGCACGGCGTTGACAATTTGAGCGCTGACCACGACAGCATCAATGGTTTGATGAGGCATTGCGCCATGTCCTCCTTTGGCTTGAATCTCACATTTGAAAAGTTCTACCGCAGCCATTAGCGCCCCATCGCGCACACCAAGAGTTCCCAAGGGGAGATTGTTCCAGAGATGCAAGCCAATCATTGCCTCAACATCAGGATTTTTGAGGACACCTGCTTCAATCATCGGTTTTGCGCCCCCTGGACTTTCTTCGGCAGGTTGGAAGATAATTTTTACTGTCCCTATGATGTCTTGACGGTGTTGCCAGAGATAATAAGCAGTTCCTAGCGCGATCGCTGTGTGTCCGTCATGTCCACAAGCGTGCATAATCCCCTCATGCTGCGATCGATAGGGGACTTCGTTGGCTTCGTGAATCGGTAACGCATCCATATCCGCCCGAATTCCCAGCACTTTGCCTGGCGTTTTCCCTTCAATTAGGGCGACGACCCCTGTTTGGGCGACACCTGTTTCATGGGGAATGCCCCATTCTTGCAATTTAGAAATCACAAATTCTGAGGTCAGTTTTTCTTGAAGGCCTAGTTCTGGGCGTTGATGAAAGCCTAGTCGCCATTGGACAAGATCAGATTGGAGACTTTGGATTTCAGGGCGAATTTTTTCAGCGTTAATGGGTTTGATGGGAGAGACAGTCATAGCAATCGTGTTATCAGCAATTTTCTAATTCCCAGTGTGACGCATGGAAGGGGCATTTTTCCACAGTAGACCTCTTGCAAAAGTCAACGATCGAGGCCAACTGCCTGTCTTAACTCATAGT